>NZ_VRUT01000230.1:0-5678 GCF_008039465.1 Methylobacterium sp. WL120
GTGCGGACACGGGCTCGGGCGGGCGGGACGGCGCGGCGGGTTTCAGCGGCACCACGTTGGTGTAGGCGGGGGCAGCCTCGGGCTCCGCGGCCGGGACCGGCGCGGCCTCGACGGGCGGGCTCGGCTCGGGAGCCGCCGCAATTTCGGGTTCGGCGACCGGCGCCTCGGCCTCCTCGGACAACGTCTCCGGCTCCGCGGACGGCGCGGCGACGAGATCGGGCTCCGCGATGTCAGCTTCCGCGATGTCAGCCTCGGCGAGCTCGGTCTCGGCAAGGTTGGCGTCGGCGGGCACCGGCATCTCGGCCGGCGCGGCCTGCGGTTCGGCCGCGGGCGTCGCGGCGCTCAGCGCCTCGGGCGAGACCGTGTCGAGCAGGTGGGCGTGAAGCGGCTCGGGCGCGGCCTCCGACGGCACCGCCGGGAACGCGTCCTCGGCCGGGTGCAAGGCCGCCTCGAGCGCGCTGGCCTTCAGCGGGGTCGGCGCTTTCGCGGGCGGGCGGCGGCCGGTCGATCGGCCCTGCGGCGTCCGTTGCTTGCCCATCGTCGAAGTCCCTCGAGGCCGTCCGGATTCCGTTCCGGCTCGCGTGCGAATCGGAAACGGGCAGCAAGGTAGACCAGTTGCCGCCCGGCGCAACGTGTCGCCGGCCAGGCGGCGCTCGGCGCCGACGGGACGTCACGGCGCCGGGGCGGCCGGCATGTCCGGCCCCGTGCGGGGCCGGGCGTCGGCTCAGCGCGCGGCGTTCTGGGCGATGGCGCCGAGGTCCTTGGCCTGCGCCTGCATCGCGGCGATCTGGCTGTGGACGAACTCGGACTGCAGCTCGAAGGCCTCGCGCAGGTCCTTGGTGCGCACGAGCTTCTGCGCGAAATCGAAGGTGGCGTTGGCGTTGGTCTGGGCGTGGTCGAAGCCCTTGGCGACGGCGGCCTGCATCGAGGACTGGAGCGAGACGCCCGAGGTCTGGACCTGCTCGGCGGCCTTGAGCGCGTTGCCCATCAGGGTGCCGACGGCGGTGCGGGCCTGGTCGACGCTCTTCTCGGCGAAGTCGCGCATCTCGGTCGGGATCTCGAAGTTCGGGGTCTGCATCTTCAGCTCCTCGGAGGTCGTCGTTCACCGGGCGATTTCGAAGCGATCGCCGGTGCCGACCGGATTTATGTTGCGTTGCAACAATAAGTCAAGGCACCTTCTTGGAACAAAAAATCGTTGCCTAATCAACAGTGAAGTGGCTGCAGGTGCCTCCGTCCGGCGGCAACAGGCTCGGCACCTGACAGAATGGCCGTCGTGTTACTGCAATGGCCGACAGAGCAGACGGACACGACGGCCGGGATTGGCGATTCATCGCTTGCGGGTCCCGCGGCGGCGGTCGAAAACTTGATTCGAAACAGACGATAGGTCGGACTCGCTCGTCACAGCGGATGCAGGGCCGGGCGTTCGGCGGCGATGCCGGCGGGCTCTTGCTGCATCGCATCACGAGGCGTGCGCCGCAGGCCGGCATAGAGCGCGGCCGACGTCTCGGCGTGCCGGGCGATCGTCATCGGCGCGGCCCAGTAGCGGGCATGCGCCGCCCGGCCCATCGCGGCGACGCGGGCATCGTCGGCGAGCTTGGCGAAGGCGACGGCGAGGGCGGCGGGCTCGGGCGGGACGACGAAACCGCTGGTGCCGTCCAGGACCTTCTCGGCGGCGCCGGAGCGGTCGGAGGCGACCACAGGGATGCCGGCGGCGAGCGCTTCGTAGACGGTGAGCGGCCCGGTCTCGTACCAGCGCGAGGGCGCCGCGAGCGCGCGGGCGCGGTGGCGCAACTCCGCCTGCACGGCCTCCGGCGAGCGCCAGCCGAGCAGCTCGACGCCGGGCATGGCGCGCAGCTCCGCCTCCAGAGGCCCGGTGCCGACGAACAAAGCCGTGAGGCCGGCCTGATGGGCGGCTGCGGCGACGAGGTCGGCGCCCTTCTCGCGGGTGAGCCGGCCGACATAGGCGACGGCGTCGCCCGCCTCCGGCGCGGCCGGAACGCCGGGGGCGACCCGCACCGGGTTGTCGACGCGGTGGTGCGTCAGCCCGTAGCCGCCGAGCATCGTCCCCATCCGCGCCCGGCTCGCGTCGCAGACGTGGACCACGTGGAGCCCGCGCCCCGACACGGCCCGCCGCGCCGCCGCGGTGCGGGCGACCCGCACCAGCTTGTGCAGGCGGCTCTTGGCATCGCAGGGCGCCAGGATGCAGGCGGCGGACATCGGCGCGAGGCTGCAGGGCTCGCCCGCGTCGAAACGGTAGTGGACGCCGTTGGGGCAGGCGAGGAAGTAGTCGTGCAGCGTCAGCACCACCGGGGCGCCGGCCGCCAGCAGCACCGGGAAGATTGCGGGCGACAGGCTGCGGGTCCACTGGTGCACGTGGACGACGTCCGGCGCGACGGGGAGCCGCCGGAGGGCGTCCTGCAGCGCGCGCGCGGCGCGGGCGTGCCAGATGCCGGCCGCCGCCGCGGCCACGGGGTTGCGCGCCCAGACATCGGGAAGGTCGAGGCCGATCCGGGTGACGTTGCGATGGTCGAGGAGCGGGTCGACCGGGCCGGCGACGCCCTGGACGTAGGTGACCCTCAGGCCGAGCTCGGCCAGCCCCCGGGCCGATTCCACGGCCACCTTCTCGGCGCCGCCGCTCGGGCTCGCGAACTCGGCCAGGATCACGACGTGCATGGCGACACCGGCACAGGAGATCGGATGAGAGGCGGTCGAGCGGAGAGGACAACCGCAGATCGCCGACCCGCCCGAGGTTTACGCGGGATCAACTGCATTCCGGTAAACGTGGGGACATCCAGGGAGCGGGAGCCGCCTCGTGCACGTCGTCCTCGTCGCCGACCACGCCTACGTCAACGGCGGCCAGGCCAAGGTCGCGCTCGATTCGGCCCTCGGGCTCGCCGCCCGCGGCACCCGGGTCACGCTGTTCGCCGCCTGCGGCCCGGCCGACCCGCGGCTCGCCGCCGCCGGCATCCGCGTCGTCTGCCTGGACCAGGACGACATCTCGACCACGACCAACAAGCTCGCCTTCCTGGCGCAGGCGATCTGGAACCGTACCGCGGCCCGGGCGCTCGCCGCCGAGCTGGCCCTGTGCGACCCCCACGACACCGTGGTCCACGTCCACGCCTTCGCCAAGGCGCTGTCGCCGTCGATCGGCGTCGCCCTGCGGCGCTCGCGGCTGCCGCTCGTCTACACCATGCACGAGTTCTTCCTGGTCTGCCCGACGGGCGGGTTCTACGAGTACCCGGCCGCCGCGATCTGCCACCGGACGCCGATGTCGGGCGCCTGCCTGAGGACGAACTGCGACGCGCAGAGCTTTCCGCGCAAGCTCGCGCGGGTCGTCCGCCACCTCGGCATGACCCAGGTGGCCGACCTCCAGCACCTCTTCCGCCACGTCATCACGATCAGCGACCTGCAGGCGCGGGTGGTCGGCCCACTCCTGCCGCGCGGCACGCAATTCCACCGGGTCGACAACCCGATCGCGGTGGCGCACCGGCCGATGGCGGAGCGGGCGCCGGGCGACTTCCTGTTCGTCGGGCGGATCTCGACCGAGAAGGGCGCGCCGATCTTCGCCGAGGCCGCGCGGCGGGCCGGCATCCGCGCGGTCTTCGTCGGCGACGGCGAGCAGCGGGCGGAGCTCGCCCAGCGCTACCCCGAGGCGACGATGCTCGGCTGGCGCGACGCCGCGGGCGTGCAGGCCCTGATGGCGTCGGCGCGCGCGCTGGTCTTCCCCAGCGTCTGGTACGAGGGCCAGCCGCTCACGGTCTACGAGGCGCTGGCGCTCGGCACGCCGGTGGTGGTGAGCGACGCCTGCGCGGGCCGCGAGGCGGTGATCGACGGCGAGACCGGCTTCCTGTTCCGCTCCGGCGACCCGGACGCCCTGGCCGCCCACCTGCGCCGCCTCGCCGACGACGCCCTGGCCGCGCGGATGGGCCGGGCCGCGCATGCCCGCTACTGGGCCGCGCCGCTCACCCTCGACGCCCACCTCGACCGACTCGGCGGCGTCTACGACGTGGTGCAGCGCGAGTCGGCGTCCGGCCGGACGGCCCGGCCCGCGGCCGCCGCCCTGCCGACGCGGCGTGAAACACCCGGGCCGGCCCGGCGTTGACGGTCATCGGCGCCGTCTTCGGCGCCTCGTGACGCAGGAGTTGCCCCGATGACCGACGACCACAAAACGCCGAAGGGCGCGGACAAGCCGGGGTTCCAGCAGGGCAGCGCCAAGCCCGGCGACGAGACGAACCCCGCCAACCGGCAGGACAAGCTGAACGAACGCCTCGACGACGCCCTCGAGGAGACGTTCCCGTCGAGCGACCCGGTCTCGGTGAAGATCACCAAGTAGTTCGATTCGCGAAAAGATGTCGGGCCGGTGCGCGTGAGGCGCGCCGGCCCTTTTTCGTAGGCTTCCCGCAGGTTGCGAAGTGCGTGTTCAGCGCCCGCGCAGGAAGAAGAACCAGATCAGGAGGATGACGGGGATCGGGATCCCGATGAGCCACAGCAGGCCGCCGGTCAGCATGTCATTCTCCTCTGAGTTGCATACGGAGAACCGGGCGATCCGGAAAACCGTTCCGGCGTGCGGAAAGCGCCGCGATCCCCACACGCCGTCCCCCTTGCGCTGGACGCCGGACGCACGATCCTGTTTCATCGGAACAAAGCAGCATCCGGGGGGCATGCCATGGCCGACGATCCGCACGCGCAGGGCCGCCTTACGCGGGCGTCCAGCTTCGTCTTCCTGCACACCGAGCACGCGATCTACGCGGCGCTCGGCCTGCTCCTGGCCTTCACGGCGCTGATCGCGCTGATCGACGCCGTCGGACTCACATGGGAAGCGGTGCGCTCCCTCGGCGGGGCCACGCAGACGCTGGAGGTGGTCGACCGGCTGCTGTTCCTGCTGATGCTGGTGGAGATCCTGCACACGGTGCGGGTCTCGATGCGCTCGGGCCGGCTCACCTGCGAGCCGTTCCTGATCGTCGGGCTGATCGCCTCGATCCGGCGGGTGCTGGTGATCACCCTGCAATCCTCCGAGATCATGCACGGCAAGGATTGGTCGCCGGAGAAGGCGGCCCTGTTCCAGGCCTCGATGATCGAGCTCGGCGTCCTCGCCGGCCTGATCCTCACCATGGTGGCCTCGATCTTCCTGCTCCATCGCGCCCGCGACGACGACAAGCCGGCCGGCGAGGAGACGGACACGCTCTGACGCGGCGGCGCGGTAACCGGCACGGCGCGGGCGCGAAACACCGGCATCTGCCCGTTTCCGGAGATTGGCCATGCGATCCATCACGCGATCCACCCTGCGCCGCACGATCCCGCTCGCGCTCCTCGCCGCCCTGATCGGCTCTTTCGCCGGCACACGCGCCGACGCCGCCGGACGGCCGGTGGTGGTGGAGCTGTTCACCTCGCAGAGCTGCTCGTCCTGCCCGCCGGCCGAGGCGCTGCTCGGGCAGCTCGCCGGCGAGGGGCGCGAGGTTCTGCCGCTCGCCTTCCACGTCACCTACTGGGACCACCTCGACTGGCGCGACACCTACGCCCTGCCCGCCGCCACCGCCCGGCAGGCGGCCTACGCGAAAAAGCTCGGCGGCGGGTCGTACACGCCCGAGGCGGTGATCGACGGCCGGGTCGGGCTCGTCGGCTCCGACGCCGGCGCGGTCCGCGGCGCGATCGCGACGGCGCACGGCGCGGCCTCCGCG
>NZ_VRUT01000231.1:0-5664 GCF_008039465.1 Methylobacterium sp. WL120
GGCCAGGCCGATCCGCGGCTGCCACGGCGCCGTCTCGCGCGTCGGCTCGACGGTTCCGGGGGCGATCGACGGCGCCGCGTGCCGCAGCAGGGCGTGCGCGCCGCTCATGCGCCGGCGGGGTTCAGCACCGCGCGGCCGTCCGGGTCGAGGGTGACGCTACGGTAGAAGCAGGCGCGCCGCCCGGTATGGCAACAGCCGCCGTCGCCGCCGACCGCGACGGTGATCAGCAGCGCGTCCTGGTCGCAATCGGTGCGCATCTCGACGACGCGCTGGACCTGGCCCGAGGTCGCGCCCTTGTGCCAGAGTTCCCGGCGCGAGCGCGACCAGTACCAGGCCTCGCCGGTCTCCAGCGTCCGTCGCAGCGATTCGGCGTTCATGTGCGCGAGCATCAGCACGCGGCCGTCCTGCGCGTCGACGGCGATGCAGGCCACGAGCCCGTCGCGGTCGAAGCGCGGGGTGAAGGCCGCGCCTTCCTCGACCTCGGTACGGCTACCGGGCGGATCGAATGGGGGGACGGTCATCGAATGACGGTTCCTGCGCAGAGCACTCGGTCCGCGAGCATCCCTCCCCCCTCTGCGGGGGAGGGAAGGGGCGGCGACGCCACATGAATGCGGCTACGCCTTAATGCGGCTACGACTTGCCGCCGCGGACCAGCGTCAGGAACCGCACCTGCTCGCTGGCGTCCTCGCGGAAGGCGCCGCGGAACTGGGTGGTGATGGTGGAAACGCCGGCCTTCTGGACGCCGCGCATCGCCATGCAGAGATGCTCCGCCTCGACGAGGACGGCGACGCCGCGGGGCTTGAGGATGCTCTCGATCACGTCGGCGATCTGGGCGGTCATCGTCTCCTGCGTCTGCAGCCGGCGGGCGAAGGTGTCCACCACGCGGGCGAGCTTGGACAGGCCGACCACGCCCTTGGTCGGGTAGTAGGCGATGTGCGCCAGGCCCATGAACGGCACCATGTGGTGCTCGCAATGGGAGTAGAACGGGATGTCGCGCACCAGGACGATGTCGGAATAGCCCTCGACCTCCTCGAACACCCGCTCGAGCAGGGCGTCCGCGTCGACCTCGTAGCCGCCGAAGAGCTGGCCGTAGGCCTTGACCACGCGGGCCGGGGTGTCGAGCAGGCCTTCGCGGTTCGGGTCGTCGCCGGCCCAGCGCAGCAGGGTGCGCACGGCGGCCTCGGCCTCCTCGCGGCTCGGGCGGGCGAGGGCGATGCCGTCGGGCACCCGCGTCGCGGATTCGGGCTTCTTCGCGATGTCCTTGGCGCCGTCCGGCGCGGCCGTCTCGGCACGGCGCTCGGCGAGGCTCGCCACCACGCGGTCGTTGTCGTTGCGCATGACGCTCAAGCTCGGCTCGGCCTCGGGAAGGGGACGGGCGGCGCCGTAGGACAGGGATTTGAGCGCGGCATCCATGGCATCTCCGGCCCGCGCCACACGGGCCTTCATCGTCGTACTGTCCGGCTTGGCGTACATGTCGGTCGAACCGTCTCGGAGCCCGGATGGCTCCGGGCCGGCGCCCCGGTGGTTGCGGTGTCCGTGGCCGTGGGCGCGACCCTGGTCGACGAGCCGCCTCCTCGCGAAACGGCCTGAAGCGGCCTATATCGTCGTTCTTGCACGATCGCGCAATGCACGGCGCGCGGGGCGCAAGGGCGGCCCGCACGGGGCCGACCACGCAGCGACAAGGAGCGGAAGGCGCCCATGCTCGACGACATCTACAACCGGCGCATCCTCGAACTCGCCGCCGACATCCCCCGGCTCGGCCGGCTCTCGGCGCCGGACGCCAGCGCGACGGCGCATTCGAAGCTCTGCGGCTCGACGGTGACCGTCGACCTCGTGCTCGGGGCCGACGAGACGGTCGCCGACTTCGCCCACGACGTGAAGGCCTGCGCGCTCGGCCAGGCCTCGTCCTCGCTGATGGGGCGGCACGTGGTCGGCTCCAGCCCCGAGGAGCTTCGGAGCGTGCGCGAGACCATGCGTGCGATGCTGAAGACGAACGGCCCGGCGCCCGAGGGCCGCTGGGCCGACCTCTCCGTGCTCGCGCCGGTGCGCGACTTCAAGGCGCGCCACGCCTCGACCCTGCTCACCTTCGACGCGGTGGTGGAGGCGCTCGACCGCATCGAGGCCGCCAGGCGCGCCGCCGCCTGACGCGATGCTGCGGCGTGCCGCGCGGATCGCGATCCGCGGCTATCAACTCACGCTGTCCGGCCTCGTCGGCCGACAGTGCCGGCACTGGCCGAGTTGCTCCGACTACGCGGACGCGGCGATCGCCCGGCACGGGCTCTGGCCCGGCGCCTGGATGGGGTTTTCGCGGATCTGCCGCTGCGGTCCCTTCGGCACCCACGGCATCGACCTCGTGCCCGACGCCCTGCCGCCGCGGGCGCGCTGGTTCCTGCCGTGGCGCTACGCGCGTTGGCGCGGGGTGAACGCGCCGCCCAATCCGTTCGTCTGTGAGGCCGTCGGGACGAGGTCCGACGGCTGATCGGGCATATCTCGTCGAACGCTCCTTGGTCGGAGCCGTGCCGTCCGCCGACAGGTCGGGCTCTATCGCTTCAGCAGGTCGTCGACGACGGTGCCCGAACGAACGATCCGAGCGAACTCGCCCTCGAGGTTCGCGAGCGTCATCGCGTGGACATCCTCGGCAAGGTGCAGGTCGCCATCCGGTCCGACACGGTCGTAAGCCCATGTCGCGTCTCGAACGAGATAGGTCTCAAAGCCGAGGTTCCCCGCCATCCGGGCCGTCGTCTCGACGCAATGGTTGGTCGTCGCTCCGCAGATGATCAGCGTACCGATCCCTCCCGAACGAAGTCGCGCCTCCAGATCGGTTCCGATGAAGGAGCTATTGACGCGCTTGACGATGACCGGTTCGTCGTCCCGCTCCCGCGCTTCGTCCTTGACTTCGTAGCCGGTCGTGCCGGGCAGGAAAAACGAGTCTTCCGCGGTTCCCTGGTGTCGCACGTGGAAGATCGGCCGGCCCTCGGCTCGAAATGCGGAGAGCAGCGCGGCAATCGATCGAAGCGCCTCGGGATTGTTGCGGCGGCGTCCCGCAGCCTCCCACGCATCGAAGGCCTTTTGAACGTCGATCACGATCAAGGCGATGTCGGCGGATTCGCTCATGACGAAGCCATAGCCGCGGCCGCTCGCTGATCCAATGCGCGTGGCAGGTGCATGCTTGTGTCGTGCTTGCCCTTTCGCCACCCGCCAAACCCTGCGGCGATGCCGGCCTTGCCAGCCGGTCACGAACCGCCGCACACTCCGCCCCCAGAACGACGCCAGCGTCGCCCCCGGCCGCAAGGCCCGACGATCAAGACGGAAACCCCATCGGCATGAGTCAGGGCTCGTCCGCCACCACCCTCGACGACGGCATCGTCGCCACCGCCGAAGCCTGCCTCGCCTCCGTCGGCCAGGCGCGCGAAGCGATCGACGGGGTGATCTTCGGACAGGAGAAGGTCGTCGACCTCGCCCTCGTCACGATCCTGGCCGGCGGCCACGGCCTCCTCGTCGGATTGCCGGGTCTGGCCAAGACCAAGCTCGTCGAGACGCTGGGCACCGTGCTCGGGCTCGACGCCCGGCGGGTGCAGTTCACGCCCGACCTGATGCCCTCCGACATCCTCGGCACCGAAATCCTGGACGAGGATGCCGACCGCCGCCGCTCGTTCCGCTTCGTCAAGGGCCCGGTCTTCACCCAGCTCCTGATGGCCGACGAGATCAACCGCGCGAGCCCGCGCACGCAGTCCGCTCTGCTGCAGGCGATGCAGGAAAACTTCGTCTCGGTCGCCGGCGAGCGCCACGACCTGCCACGCCCGTTCCACGTGCTCGCCACCCAGAACCCGATCGAGCAGGAGGGCACCTATCCGCTGCCCGAGGCGCAGCTCGACCGCTTCCTGCTGGAGATCGACGTCGGCTATCCCGATCGCGCCGCCGAGCGCCGCATCCTGATCGAGACCACCGGCGTCGCCGACCAGGGCGTGAAGGCCGTGATGTCGACCGACGCGCTGTTGACCGCGCAGCGCCTCGTGCGCCGCCTGCCGGTGGGCGAGACCGTGGTCGACGCGATCCTCGACCTCGTCCGCTCGGCCCGCCCCGACGGCGGCGACCAGCTGGTGAAGGGCAAGCTGATGTGGGGCCCCGGCCCCCGCGCCAGCCAGGCGCTGAGCCTAGCGGCCCGCGCCCGCGCGCTGATCGAAGGCCGCGTCGCGCCGTCGGTCGCCGACGTGAAGGCGCTCGCCGAGCCGGTGCTGAAGCACCGCATGGCGCTGAGCTACGCGGCGCGGGCCGACGGCGACACCATCGAGGGGCTGATCGCCAAGCTCGCCGAGAAGCTTTAGCGCGTGGCGGCCGTGCGCGCCCACGACGCGATCCCGCGCGCGCCCGGCCGGCGGGAAAGCGAGGGCGCGGTGGCGCTCGCGTCCCGCATGCCCCGGCTCGTGCTGGAGGCCCGCCGCGTCTCGTCGATGCTGGCGCACGGCCTGCACGGCCGCCGCCGCGCCGGCCCCGGCGAGAGCTTCTGGCAGTTCCGCCCCTTCGTGAACGGCGAGGCGGCCGCGCGGATCGACTGGCGCCGCTCCGCCCGCGACGACCGGCTCTACGTCCGCGAGCGCGAGTGGGAGGCGGCCCACAACATCTGGATCTGGATCGACCGCTCCGGCTCCATGGGCTTCGCCTCCGACCTCGCGCAGGCCGCGAAGGTCGAGCGTGCCCTCGTCCTCGGGCTGGCGCTCGCCGACGCCTTCGTCGACGGCGGCGAGCGGGTCGGCCTACTCGGGCTGACCCGCGCGACCGCGTCGCGCAAGATCGTCGAGGCCATGGCGCAGGCGCTCGTCGCCGACGCCGCCGGCCTGACCCAGGACCTGCCGCCCCGCGCGGCCCCGGCCCGCTTCGACGAGGTGATCCTGATCAGCGACTTCCTCACCCCCCTCGAACGCGTCGCTTCGGCCGTCCAGGAGATCGCCGGGCGCGGCAGCCGTGGGCACCTCGTGGCCGTCGCCGACCCGATCGAGGAGACGTTCCCGTTCTCGGGCCAGGCCGTGCTGCACGACCTCGAATCCGGCCTCTCGCTCGACGTCGGCGACGCCGGCGCCTGGGGCGACGCCTACCGCACCCGCATCCAGGCGCACCGGGCCGGCCTCTCCGAGATCGCCCGCGGCGTCGGCTGGACGCTGACCCTGCACCGCACCGACCGCCCCGCGAGCGAGGCGGCGCTTCGCCTCGCGACCCTGGTCGCCGCCGCGCGCGGAACGGGCTAGGAGGGCGTCGTGCTCGGATTGACCTTCGCCGCGCCCTTCGCGCTCGCCGCCCTGATCGGCCTGCCCGCCCTGTGGCTGCTGCTGCGGGTGACGCCGCCGCGCCCGCGCCGGATCGACTTCCCGCCGCTCAAGCTGGTGGCGGACCTGGTGGCGCGGCGCCAGACGCCGGCGCGGACCCCGCCCTGGCTGCTGATCCTGCGGCTGCTCGCCGCCGCCGCCCTCATCCTCGCCGTCTCCGGGCCGGTCTGGAACCCGAGCGGCGTCGGCGCCGGCGGAGGCCGCAAGGCGCTTCTGGTGATGATCGACAACGGCGTCTCCGCCGCCCACGACTGGCGCGACCGGATGCGGGTCGCCACCGACGCCGTCGAGGGCGCCGCCCGCGACGGACGGCCCGTCGCGGTGGTCGGGCTGGCGGACGCCC
>NZ_VRUT01000232.1:0-5576 GCF_008039465.1 Methylobacterium sp. WL120
CGTGGCTGCGCGAGAAGCTCGGCCTGGTCAGCCGCAAGAGCAAGCTCGCCGATGCGATCCGCTACGCCCTCTCGCGCTGGGCCGGCTTGAGCCTGTTCCTCGACGACGGCCGGGTCGAGATCGATTCCAACATCGTCGAGCGCGCGATCCGGCCCCTGGCGCTGAATCGCGAGAATGCGCTCTTTGCCGGCTCGGACGGCGGCGGCCAGCATTGGGCGGTGATCGCCTCGCTGATCGAGTCCCGCAAGCTCGTCGGCGTCGAGCCACACGCCTACCTCGCCGAGGTCATCACCCGCATCGTCGAGGGCCACCCGCAGCGCCGTCTCAACGACCTGCTGCCATGGGCCTACCCGGCCAGGCCAGCCCTCAAAGCCGTGGCCTGAAAACAGCGCTTACCTCACGCCGGCGCCGACCCAGGATCAGAGCTAGGCAGGATACGAGATCGAACACTGTCGTCATGGGACAATCTCCACGATGGGCTGCGCCCCATAGAGTCAGACAAACCCGGGCCGGAAAAGCGGAAACACCGCTTCCCAAAACGGCAGACGCGTCAATTTGTCAAAAGCGTTGAACAGCCCTGACGCTGACCCAATCGCTGACGTAACGAGCCGACCGACCTCATGGAATGGATCGTCGCTGTTCAGTCTCGGGGTGAGATGGGTCGGATCGTATCTGGAGTGGCTTGGATTGTCTGCCCAGGCTCGGCAGGTTGCCTGTAATTACCCACCCCCTTGCGCGGGTTGGGTTTCGCTGATTCCCTGCCGGGATAGGTCGCATCGATCTTGAGCGGTTGAGCCGCGAGGAGCTGATCGAGCTGGTGCTGCGGCTGCAGCGTCCGGAAAAGACTTCTCGCACCTCGTCGAAGCCACCCGCGACGGACCGCAAGGAGCGGCGGGAGCAATCCAAGCCTGGCGGCGCCAAGCCTGGTCACGAAGGCCATAGCCGGGTGATGAGCGACGATCCCGATACGGTCGTCGATCATCGGCCCGACCGATGCTCATGCTGTGGCGGCGACCTGCACACCGCTCTTCCGACCGAGGTCGTCAGCGTTTCCGAGAGGATCGAACTTCCGGAGGTCGCGCCGGTGGTGACGCAGCATCGGCGACTGGCCGTGCGTTGCCCGACCTGCGGGACGCGGGTGGTCGCAGCCGTGCCGGAGGCGGCGCAGGGAACACCCTTCGGCCCGCGGCTGCATGCTGTGGCGACGTATCTCAAGACCTTCCAGGCGCTGTCCTACGCGCGGTTACAGGCGGCGCTCTCCGACCTGTTCGGGCTCACGCTCAGCCAGGGTGGGCTGATGAACCTGCTCCAGCGCGCGCAGAGGCGCTTCCGCTCCGGTCGCGACGAGGCCGTCTCGACCCTGCGCCGGGCCACGGTTGTCGCCTCGGACGAGACCGGCGTGCGCATCGAGGGCAGCAACGCCTACCACTGGGTCTTCCACTCGATCGACGCCGTGGTGCACACGGCCTCGCCGACGCGGGGCGCCATCGTGGTGCGGGAGATGATGGACGGCCACCGGCCCGCGGTGTGGATCTCTGACCGCTACACCGCCCAGCAGGGACACGCGGCCGCGCACCAGACCTGCCTCGCCCATCTCGCCCGCGACGTCGCCTACGTCGTCGAGACCAGCGATGATCCCGTACCCTGGCGCCTGCAGCTCTGGCTCCAATCCGTGTTCGCCCTGGCCGAGCGCGTCATCGATCTGGCCACCTCGACGCTGGCCGCCAAACGCCGGAGCCTGGATCGGCAACTTAGCGCCATCCTCGCCACGCCGAGCCGCTGCGACCTGACCCGCGACCTGCAGGTTAAGATCGACCGGGCGCGCCATCAGCTCCTCGTCTTCCTCGACCATCCCGGTGCTGTCGAGGCGACCAACAACGGCTCGGAACGGCTGCTGCGCCCCTCCGTCGTCCAGCGGAAGGTCACCAACGGCTACCGCGCAATGTGGGCCGCCGAGGGCGAGGCCGATATCCGCACTGTGGTCGATACCGCGCGCCTCACCGGAAGCAGCCCCTTCGGCACCATCCTCAAGACCATCGGCGCCTGAACCCCACCGTCACAGGGGTGGGTAATTACGGTTGCCTCGTACGGCGTGAGGCCGCGTATGGTCTTGAGCCGCCGAGCGAAGTTGTAAGCATTCAAGAAGGCGGCGAGGTGTTCCCGCAGCTGATCGTGGCTTTCGTAGTTGTAGCGATTGACCGTTGCTTCCTTGAGAGTTCGGCGGACAGCCGCTTGAATAAGGCCAGGGATGACGCGGTCGAGGTCGCAACTTTGATGTCGGCCAGTGCTGGCGACGATCGGCCTCATGAAGGAGACCAGCCTTGCCTGATCCAGGAACGGCATGGCCTCCTCGCGGCCGACAAAGAACAGGCTTGCGTTCGTAAGAATATATGCTTCAGCCTTATTTACAGAATGCCACAACGCCTGCTGCGATCGCATTCGCGACCTTGTCATGAAGGTCTCCGGACGTGATTCGTCGCTCGTCTGCGGGATTTACGATTACTGCGGCTTCGACAAGAACTGCTGGAATTCGCGTGTTCCGGAGTACCACCAAGCCATCGTAGGCATACAGACCGATACTACGGTCGAGAAACGGTCGATTTTCGCCCGGGATGGGTTCAGCGTGGTGTGGCGACGGAGACAGGCCGTAATCTACCATCTCGCGTCCAATAGCTCTACCCAGTGCCGCGCTGGCCTGGCCTGAATGGCGGGACACGAAAATCGAAAAACCCGAAGCGTAGTCGCTCTCCCGAGCGTTTGGTCCGCGGTGCAAGTATCTAGGTTGAACTGAGTCATGATGTATTGACACGAAAGCGGAGGCGAGTCGTTTGTTCGCCTGTGCGGGGCGGGACGAAAGGGAAATAGCTGCGCCGCTCTCGCCAATAAGAAAACTGCTTGAGAAACCTCGTGAGTTTAAAGCCAAGAGCGTCTTTCGCGCCAGAGCAAGGTTGTATACATATTCGCTGACATTGGAGGCACTGGTCGCGCCAGGTGCATCGCGATAATGCCCGACATCAATCGCGACTGGAAAGGCTTCTGGCGAGCAAGCCATGGCGCTGACCGATAGAAACACCCATGAGAACGCCGCGCCGCACGGGCGAATTCCCGACATTATCCCAAGCATACCGCGGAAGACTCCTTCAATCACTTCACTGATGCGCGATTGAGACAGGGTTCTAAAGAAATTTTTGTGTGTGTAGCAAGCCACTTCACATTGCACGATAGCGCTGTAATTTCCAGTCTGACGCTCGGAATTTGCCATGAGAAAACATTCCGAAATTATCATGAAGGCAGCGTAAAGTGTACGTCAAGCAGAGGTCTTACGTTTTTATAGCTGCGCTTATTTTGTTTACGACTGCTGGATCTGCGTTGTCTCAGTGGTCGTTGCCTGTGGTAAAACACCCGGTCTACTCTAACCGGTTCGCGTTGATCCTCATCTCGGCACCAGATGTCGGCAGCAGACTTGTCGATGCGCGCGCAGCCGCTGCGGCTTATGCGAAACGACTTGGTGAACTTTCCTTTCAGACGACGATCGTCGGTGGCATCAGTCGGCCCGAATTCGACAGGCGGATACGCGAGGCCTCCACCGCACTCCCCACGGGAGCCGAGGTTGCGCTGATCGTAGTCGGGACGGCGGTCTCCTCTGGGAAAGACCTGTTCGTAGTCCCTTCCGACGCCGTCGGGAATCTTGATGCGCAGGCTGCAACTGCGGAAACGGAAGCGCTGCGGCTCGGCTCAATCCAGCGTCGCTTGCTCGACCGGTCTCCGCGCGAGTTCGTTAGTTTAGTCGAGGACTGCCGTGAGAATGGCGAGCGTTGCTCGGCTTCCGCCTTAGAAGCAGAACCGCGTGGGAGTCAGGTTGCGCTGTTCCGGAACATCTCGACTGCTGCGTCTGCCGTGCAAGAAGCGGAGCTCTCGGTAGTCATGCAGCCTGGGCTCAATTACGAGCAGTTCTTCAGCGTTCTAAGCCAGAAGGTCGGAGCGTTGCAGGGTGTAGCAATCCGTTCGAAGACGTTGTCTTCGACGTTCCATTTTGTGCCAAACGATTTTTTTGATCTGCTGCCGAGCGAGTGCTCTCAAATCAATCCCTTGGCAGACCCGATGGCAGCACTCAATCCGGGTCTAGCGGTAAATCTTGCGGCCTGTGAGCGTAACGCTTCGGTTTGGCCTTCCGTTTGGCAATACCAACTTCGGGTGAAGGCAGGTAAAGAACAGCTTGCCTATCAGCGGGCAGTGGCAACTTGCGACCGCGACGCCGCTGCGCGCGGTTACGCCATTGCTTATCCAGAAGGCCGCTATGTTGGCGCTGTGGAACAGTTTCGACAGTCCTGTCTAAATCGCCCGAGGCCTGCGCCTCTGCCGCCTGCTGTGACACGCGAAGTACCTGTGCCGCGACAAATTAGGGCAGCCCCGGCGCCCGAGCCGTCCGTCCGCGTCTCTCCGAGCTTCTCCTGTGCACGCGCCAACACGAACGCCGAGCACACGATATGCTCAGACAATTCACTCGCACGTCTCGATCGCCAATTGACCACGCTATATGATTTAAGCTTGGCTGATCGTATTGGTTCTTCGAGACGGGCTTTCGTGGCGGCTCAGAAGCAATGGATCCTCGAACGAGACCAGTGTGGCTCAGATGCAAGATGCATTGCTAGGGCTTATGCCCAGCGCATCGGCCAGCTACGCTAAAGGAGGGGCGGCTTCGCCAGCATTACAATTGCGTTTTGGTGTGTGATGTCTGTCGGGTGGCTTTCCTGGGCTTCGGGCCTTGTCAACGGTCGTGTCCCTTGCGTGTTGTAGCTTCTGGTGAGCCACGACGATCACCGGCTTGGGCCGGGAGGATCAGGCTACTGGGGTCGGCAGGCTGACGAGGGGATAATCGCTGATTGGCGCGATGCTTTCCAGCGTCATGTAGCGGCCCCGTTGGACGGCCCATTCATCGTTTTGTTCGAGGAGGATCGCGCCGACGAGGCGGGTCACGGCTTCCTCATTGGGGAAGATGCCGACGACCTCGGTGCGGCGCTTGATCTCGCCGTTGACGCGTTCCAGCGGGTTGGTGGAATTCAGTTTGACCCCATGGGCGGCGGGGAAGCCCATGTAGGCCAGCACGTCAGGCTCGGCCTCATCTATCAAAGCGGCGAGTTTGGGGACCTAGAGCCGTTGCCTGTCATGTTGGGTCGAAGGCATCCTATCCAGCGGCGGCGACGTAGTTTCGGCATTCGTGCGGCCGAAAGGCCTTGAAGGCTTCTCGGATGGCGGCCCAGAGGTCTGGCACCGTGCGCGCGGCGGCCGTTCGCAGGAGCGCCTTCAGCTTGGCGAAGGCTTACTCGATTGATGATGTGGATGGCTCCTGCTCCCGGCGTTGCATTGGGGCATAGTCGGGATGTTGTCGCCTCAAGCTGAGGAGCCACCCATGTCCGAACTTGTTACGGTCGGTATCGACCTCGCGAAGAGCGTTTTCCAAATCCACGGTGTCGATGCGAGCGGTCGTGTTCTCGTGCGTCGCCAACTCCGTCGAAGCCAGCTGCTCGCGTTTTTCGAGAAGCAGCCGCGATGTTTGGTCGGCATGGAAGCTTGCG
>NZ_VRUT01000233.1:0-5525 GCF_008039465.1 Methylobacterium sp. WL120
TTGCCGAGAAGCCGTTGCCGAGCGTCGCGGTGTAGGCGGCGAGGTTGGTCGAGGCCATGTCGGAGCCGGCGGTGGCACCGGCGAACTCGAAGTCGTGGGCGTAGAAGTCGAAGAACGACGCGGCGCGGCCGGCGGTGAAGCCAGCGAACTGCACGAAGGCCTTGTCGACGTTCGAGTACTGCTGCAGACGACCGAAACCATCGACGCCGGTGGCGGCGAAGGCCGTGCCCTGGCGCTGCTGGGTACCGGAGGTGCCGACGCCCGAGTAGCCGGAGCGGCTGCCGGCATCGAGACGCAGGAAGGCGCGGAGCGTGCCGTAGCTGGTCTGGGTGCGGGCATCGACGTTGATGCGCATGCGGCCCTGGTAGCCGGTCAGGTCGCCGTTGCCGGCGGCGCGGGAGTAGCTGGTCTGGTAGCCGGCCTCGAGTCGGGCGCGGCCCGAGAGACGGATGCAGGTGTCGGTGCCCGGGATGTAGAAGAAGCCGGCGCCGTAGGCGGTGCAGACGCGGACGTATTCGATCGGGGCGGCCTTCTTGACCGGCAGATCGGCAGCCTGGGCGCCGGCGACGGCGGCGAAGCCGGCGGCCGAAGCGAGCAGGGTGCTCTTCAAGAGCGACATAGATATCTCCAAAAGCTTCGAGACCCGAGGATCGTACGCTTACGCGGCCGGGGCCGATCGCGACGTACGTTTCTTGTGCGGCCCGCTTTTTGGGTGCGGGCTCATCGGGCCCGCTTTTGCGATGCCCCCAGTGCGAAAACACTGTGTGCCAGCACATCCTCGCGATCAACGTCGAATCCACGAGTGCGCTACGGTGCTGTGGGAATGTTGCATCGACGCAACGCTTTGGTTAGCTGGCGAGCAATCAGGCCAAAAAGGCCTCACGAAGCGCTTAAATCGCAAAGTATATCGCGGGCAATCGATAACCCGGGCAGGTCGCCCTACGCCTACTGTGCTTAGCGTCTAAACCTGCTGCGCCTGTCGTCTGACCAGCACGTCGCTGAACGGCTTCGACACCACGTGCCGCCCTGACGCATCGTAGACCTCAACCGTCCAAGTCGACCAATCGCACCGAGGGCCGCGGAGCAACGCGTCCAGCGCGACCCGCTCGGCGGGGACACGCATCAGCGCCTAGGTCGGCAGTCGCTTGCCCTGCCGATCGGCGACAAGGTCGAAGCGAGCGGTGGAGGCGGAGCGCTTCAGGTTTTGGGAGGATCGGTCGGTGGTGGGTCGTAGCGCTCCTTGAGCTCGGCACGTCCGCCATCGGTGATCCTGTACTCGCCGCAGTCTGTTTCCGGCTCCCTGCGCCCAGTGGCGACGATCAGGCCCAGCACCTCAAGGCGCCGCATGTAGGCGTTCATTTTGTAGAAGCGTGCTCCTGTCTGGGCCAACGTCTGCAGGCGGTAGAGGCTACCAGGAGGGAGCTTGTGCATCGATCTTCAGCCCGGGCGTCAGCGCTGCACGGCTTCAATGTCGTCCTCGTAGATCGAGTCCGGCTGGCAGGCGTGCCACTGCTTCTTCTCGTCGCCCTGGCCTTTGCGGCCCCAGCAGTAGCCGGCTTGTGCCAGGCGGCCGCTTAGACGATCGCGGAGCCGGCATTGCTCTCGGACGACGTCAGCATCTCCCGAGCCCTCACACGCCTGCGAGGCCTTCCTTTCAGCCGTCAGCAGTTCTGGGACAGTCGGCAGTTGCTGCTGCGCGCCGGCGTCTCCAGCCGTGACGACGAGAGCGAGGGCGGCGAGGGCTGTGCGCATCGCGGTAGGATAGCGGGACCTGTTGTGCTGTCGACTCTGCAGGTGGTTCAAAGGCTCTTCGTCGTCACACCGAGCGCGAGCAGGGCGTAGGCGCCGATGAAAAACCACTGCCGGTAAGCCAGTACCGTGCGCCCGACCACAGGTACCTTCGTGTAGAGGCTGGCGACCGCGAGGCCGATCAGCACTGCGGAAGCGAGGAAGGTGAGTAGGCGCGGGGCGGACAAGGTTGGCATGCCGGCATTTTCACGCGAATGCGGTTGCCAAGCCGTTACCGTGCAAGGCGCTAATCGCATCCCGGCAGGATGGCCGCCGGGGTGCCGTGTCGAGCCGAGCTAGGTGGTCGAGCGGTGACGCTATCCAACCGGCGCAGAAAGCGCGCCGTGCCCCTCGCCAAGGTTGAGGTTGTGGCTATCATGCCGACTTTATTTGATCCGAGACGCCGACCATGAAGCCAGACGACGCCGAGATGGGCGTGACGATCGACTTCGCCAAAGGAGAAGCCAGCCCCCGACGGGTGTTCGGCAGCTTAATCACCATCCTCGAAGGCTTTGAAGCGCTCGACCGCCTGATGGTCTCGGCCCTCGATCCGCGCATCGTTCCACTTATGGTGCTTGAGGACATAGAGGCGGCCTCAATCACGGCTTGGGTCCGCACGCGGCTCCGTCAGGTCGACGACGAGGTTTTGAAGTCTGGAGACTGGAAAAAAGGCGTCGGCGCCGTCCTAGTGAAAGGCAAGCACCGCACGCTCGAATACTTGGATACCAGGGAGGCCGCGGACGAGGGGAAGCGCCTGATGCAACTGCGCGATGACCTGGAGAAGCTCCTTGAATCAGCGCCGGTCAGGCACCTGCCTCAGCCATTGCCGATCACGCTGCAGGACCTCGTGAAGCCGTTGGATCAGATCCAGGCCGGCAAGGCGGCGTTGTCAGCGAACGATCGATTGCTACTCACCACCGAGGCCGGGGTCTACGAGGCGAACGTCGCGGAGACGAAGCGCCCGAGCGAGTACCTGACAGCCGCCGAGGGATCGAAAGCAAGCGGCGTGATGCCGATGCAGTTGCTCGTGCGCCGGCCGGACTATCTTGGCGAAGCGAAGTGGGACTTCCGGCATGGCAGGGACACGGTGACGGCTGCGATCCTCGACGAGGTATGGCTGCAGCGCTTCAAGGCGGGCGCGGTGCCGATCGTGCCAGGCTCCGCACTCGCGTGCATGGTGAGGTATGCCTACGAGTACGACCAAGGTGGACGGTTAACATCCGCCCAGCACGATGTCGTCGAGGTGCAGCGTGTCATCCCCCCGACGGACGGTTCGAGCGAAGGCTTCCCGTTCACGGGCGAAGTAGAATGAGGCTCGGGGCGGAGCCGTAGCGCCGAAACCCCCGCCTTCTTCCCGGGCGCGGGGTGCCTTAAAGATCAGGCACGTCCGCATCAAGCCAGTCTGCCGCTGCCTTCAGGTTCTGAAACTTGTGCGTTTCGCTTGTGAAAGGCGATGGAAATGGCGGGCTGTCGGCGAGCGGTTCGGCTGTCCAATCGCCCTCATACCCATCCCGCGACACTTCGCGGACCAGACTGCCCACCACCTTGCCGTCGAGGATGAGATCGAAGCTCCCGGGAGCGAGGCGTTGAAGGGTGTAGGGCATCAGCATCTCTCGGAGCGAAGGCGCGGTCAGGATCTAGCGTGGCGGTCATTTCAGGCGGCCCTCCGCCTTCGGTTTCTTGGCATCTCTAGGCAAGCGCGCCGGCTCGCCCACTTCGACCCGCTTAGCAACCTCCATCACCACATGCTCCACCGAGGGCGGCCAGGGCACGGCGTTGTCTTCCAACATCTGCGCCGCTTTGACGAGCATGTAGAAATGCTCGGGCGGGATCGAAGTCCCCGCATCATGCTGTTCAAGGATGCGATCGGCGATCGCCGCTGCTAGCCCGGAGACTTCAACCATCCTGTCGGGCTGATCGCCGGGACCGTTCATTTCAGGCCGTTCTTCGCCTTCACGTGCTCGGCATCCCTCGCTAAGCGCGCTGCCTTCTGCCGGGCCAGGTTGGTCTCAGCCACGTTCGCCGGTGGCTCCTCAGCAGGCATGGAGATAGGCAGGCTCTGCTCCTTCGCAAAAGCCGCTTCCGCTTGCTTCCACTCTTTGCTCTGATGTTCGGACAGCGTGTGTTCCTCAGCAGGGTTGACGTCAAATTCAGTTCGTCGGGTTGGTGCCGACGTCTCAACCGATGAGCCGAGGCCGTCCTTGATCACGGCATTCTCGAAGGCCTCGTAGGCAGCTTCATCGCTTGCGAAGGCCTCGGGCCACACGATAGGCGAACCCTCGTGATCGATGACCTTCAGGGTCCACCCGTCTCGTGTCCCAGCGAGGCGGTAGATATGAACCTGCACCGTCTGGATGGCACATTCGACGTCCCCGCTGAGCGGAGAGATCTCCATCTTTTGCTCAGGGTTGATGGCTGCTGGTTGGTCCATCAGGTCGTGCCCTCTGAAACTTAACGATGGCGCACGTAGCCCTGACCGGCGACCCAATTCGCAACGCCATGTTGGAACCCTACCACGCGCGCAACAGGTGCCCGCCCGCCAGTACGAGGACGGTGAAGGTCACGGCCGATACACCGATCTTCTGCGCCAACCCTGACCCATGATGGGTGCCGCGCCGGTTTGTGGTTCGGGGCTTCAGGGCGACGATCTTCGGATCAGAAAGATGCTGCGTCAGGCTATCAGGTAGCCTGCGCTTCGATGGTCCCCTGGGCATGCTTCCCTTTCTACGACTTCTTCGCTTTCAGCCCCTTCGCCATCAAGCCGATGGATGGCTTCGGACGGGAGGGTTTTGGCCCGGGCTGGTCTGCGATCATTGCCGTTGCGTCGGGGTAGGGTTCTGAAGCGGCGAGCCGAGTTGCGAAGGCTGCTGCCCAGAGGGCTGCGGCGCCGGGGCTGGCGCCGGTTGTCCAGGCGTCGCCGGCGGAACGCCAGCGCCGGTCTGCAGTGTCTGGTCGGCCTGCGTCTGGACCTTATCGGCGGTCTGCTGGCTGATGAGACCGTAAGACACAGCCACGGCCAGGGCGACGGCTAGGGCCGCCCCGATGATCGTCTTTGCGAGCTTGCTCTGCATAGGTATCTCTCCTCAATTCGCGCCACACCTAGGCTGCGCCCTCCCGCGTGATACCAGGGCGCAGGACGATCGGCCGGACAAGGGCGAACAAGCGCATCGGTGGGGTGCTCCGGGACAAGTTGTCCGACGGTAGCAGGGTCGCGCGAATCCGACGAGCTAATCAGATGCACGCTCTACAGCGGCCGCTATGTGGGCTGCCTGTGTGAGCCGGCGCGGTTAGATACCGCTAAGTCATTGAGAAGATTGGCGCACCCGACACGATTCGAACGTGTGACCTTTGCCTTCGGAGAGCCGCGGCGTGACCGACTAGCTCTCCACCCTGTCCGCGCTGCCGGCCGAGTACGTGAAGACCGCCGGGACCTTCGTCGGCGGCGCCGTTCTCGCGGTCGGCACCTACGTGATCGCCAGAATCCGAGAGGCCCGTAGGCCAGTCGAGCCTGCTCCGGGTATCCGGCGCATCGCCCTAGATCCGGTCGATCGGGACTCGGCGGCCGGACGAGCAGCCGGATCGCCGGGACTTGCGGGATCCGGACGTGTGCGTAATTACCCACCCCCTTGCGCGGGTCGGGTTTCGCTGATTCCCTCGTGGGATGGGCCGAAGCGATCTTGAGCGGCTGAGCCGCGAGGAGCTGATCGAGCTGGTGCTGCGGATGCAGCGCCCGGAAA
>NZ_VRUT01000234.1:0-5402 GCF_008039465.1 Methylobacterium sp. WL120
GGCGTGCCCTTCGCGGTGAAGAACCTGATCGACTGCGCCGGCCTGCCGACGCGGGCGGGCTCGAAGATCAACCGCGAGCGGGCGCCGACCGGGCGCGACGGCGCCCTGGTGCGCCGCCTGGAGGCGGCGGGCGCGATCCTCGTCGGCGCGCTCAACATGGGCGAGTACGCCTACGACTTCACCGGCGAGAACGTGCACGACGGCGACAGTCGCAACCCGCACGGGGCCGGCCACATGACCGGCGGCTCGTCGAGCGGCTCGGGCGGGGCGATCGCCGCCGGCCTCGTGCCGCTGACGCTGGGCTCCGACACCAACGGCTCGATCCGGGTGCCGTCGGCCTTCTGCGGATGCTTCGGCCTGAAGCCGACCTACGGCCGCCTGACCCGGGCCGGCAGCTTCCCGTTCGTCAACAGCCTCGACCACCTCGGGCCGATGGCGCGCAGCGTCGCCGACCTGGCGCTCGCCTACGACGCGATGCAGGGCCCCGACCCGGACGACGCGGTGGCGACGGCCCGTCCGGCGGAGCCGGTCCTGCCGGGGCTGGATTCCGGCCTCGGCGACCTCCGGATCGCCGTGGCCGGGGGCTACTTCGCGCGCGGCGGCGACCCGGAGGCGTTCGCGGCGGTGCAAGTGGTGGCCCGGGCGCTGTCCGCGACGCGGGTCGTCGAGATCCCGGAAGCCGCCCGCGCCCGGGCGGCGGCCTACCTGATCACCGCGGCGGAGGGCGCGGCGCTCCACCTCGACCGCCTCCGGACCCGGCCGGAGGACTTCGATCCGGCGGTGCGCGACCGCCTCATCGCCGGCGCGATGCTGCCGGCGCCCTTCGTCGAGCGGGCGCAGCGCTTCCGCCGCTGGTACCGCGGCGCGGTGGCCGACCTGTTCGCGGACGTGGACGTGATCATGGCGCCGTCCACCCCGTGCCGGGCGCCGCCGCGCGGCCAGACGCACTTCACCCTCGACGGCGTCTCGCTGCCGGTGCGCGCCAACATCGGCGTGTTCACGCAGCCGATCTCGTTCATCGGCCTGCCGGTGGCGGCGGTGCCGGTCTGGCTCGACGGCGGGCTGCCCCTCGGGGTGCAGGTGATCGCCGCGCCCTGGCGCGAGGACGTGGCCTTGCGGGTGGCGCGGGTGCTCGAACGGCTCGGCACCGTCCGCGCCCCGATCGCGGAGCTGGTCTGATGGTGATCGACGATTGGGAGGTGAAGGCCGAGGTCGAGGCGGCGTTCCGCGCCTACGAGGCCGCGCTGACGACGAACGACGTGCCGGTGCTCGAGGCGCTGTTCCGCGACGACCCCCGCACCATCCGCTACGGCGGGGGCGAGAACCTCTACGGCATGGACGCGATCCGCGCCTTCCGCCGGGCGCGCTCGCCCGTGGGCCTGGAGCGGACTTTGTCCGAGACGGTGATCACCACCTACGGGCGCGATTTCGCCACCGCGATGACCCTGTTCTTCCGTGCGAGCGCGCCGGGGCGGGTCGGCCGGCAGAGCCAGACCTGGGTGCGGTTTCCCGAGGGCTGGCGGGTGGTCGCCGCCCACGTGAGCCTGATCGACGGGTAGGGCGGCCCCGCCCGCCTGAATAAACAATCAGGGCTTCCGGCCGGTCTGGCCGCGCGCTTGCATGGAGCCGGGCGTCCTCTGCGGCGCCCGGTCACGGGTGGCCGCCCCACGGAGCAACCCCGCCCCACATGCCGTTCCGCTCGATGAAGACCTTCACCGCCCGCGCGGCCTTCGCCGGCTCCCTGATGCTGTCGGCCCAGGCCGTGATGGCCCAGGGCACGCTGCGGATCGGCATGACCGCCTCCGACATCCCGCTGACCACCGGCCAAGCCGACAACGGCGGCGAGGGCATGCGCTTCATGGGCTACACGGTCTATGACGGGCTCATCAATTGGGACCTGTCCTCGGCGACCAAGCCCTCCGACCTCGTGCCGGGGCTGGCCGAGAGTTGGGCGGTGGACGCCGCCGACAAGACCAAGTGGACGTTCAAGCTGCGGCCCGGCGTGAAATTCCACGACGGCTCCGACTTCACCGCCGACGCGGTGGTGTGGAACCTCGACAAGCTGCTGAAGAACGACAGCCCGCAATACGATCCGCGCCAGTCGGCGCAGGGGCGCACCCGCATCCCGGCGGTCGCGAGCTACAAGGTCGTCGACCCGACGACCGTGGAGATCGTCACCAAGGCGCCCGACGCGACGCTGCCCTACCAGATCGCCTGGGTGATGATGTCCTCGCCCGCGCAGTGGGAGAAGCTCGGCAAGTCCTGGGACGCCTTCGCCAAGACCCCGTCCGGCACCGGCCCGTGGAAGCTGACCCTGTTCGCCCCCCGCGAGCGCGCCGAGATGGTCCCCTTCAAGGAGTACTGGCACAAGGCGCGGGTCCCGAAGCTCGACAAGCTCGTGCTGGTGCCGCTGCCGGAGGCCAACGCCCGCGTCGCGGCGCTCCGCTCCGGCCAGGTCGACTGGATCGAGGCGCCCGCGCCCGACGCCGTCGCCTCGCTGAAGGGCGCCGGCTTCACCATCGTCACCAACACCTATCCCCACAATTGGACCTGGCACCTGTCCCGCGTCGAGGGCTCGCCCTGGAACGACGTCCGCGTGCGCAAGGCCGCCAACCTCGCCATCGACCGGGACGGCCTGAAGGAGCTGCTCGGCGGCCTCGCGGTGCCGGCGACCGGCTTCTTCCCGCCCGGCCACCAGTGGTTCGGCCACCCGACCTTCCAGGTGAAGTACGATCCGGCCGCCGCCAAGAAGCTGCTGGCGGAGGCCGGCTACGGCCCGAACAAGCCGCTCAAGACCAAGATCGCGATCTCGGCCTCGGGCTCGGGCCAGATGCAACCGCTGCCGATGAACGAGTTCGTGCAGCAGAACCTCGCCGAGGTCGGCATCCAGGTCGACTACGAGGTGGTCGAGTGGAACACGCTGATCAACATCTGGCGCGCCGGCGCCAAGGCCGACATCTCGCGCGGCGTGACGGGCATCAACTACTCGTACTTCATCCAGGACCCCTTCACCGGCTTCATCCGGCACCTGCAGTGCAACTTCGCCCCGCCGAACGGCACCAACTGGGGCTACTACTGCGATCCGGCGATGGACAAGCTGTTCGACCAGGTCCGCAACACCTTCGACAAGGCCGAGCAGACGGCCGTGCTGGAGAAGGTCCACGAGAAGTTCGTCGACGACGCGCTGTTCATCATGATCACCCACGACGTGAACCCGCGGGCGATGAGCCCGAAGGTGAAGGGCTTCGTCCAGGCGCAGAACTGGTTCCAGGATTTTTCGAACATCACCATGGCGACGGGGAAGTGAACCACGGCTCTTCCCTCCCCTGAAGCGGGGGAGGGCGCTTCGCGCATCATGACCTGGGATCGGAACAAGGAAACCCGAATCCGATGCTGCTCTACATCCTCAAGCGCCTCGTCGCCGTGACGCCGGTGGCGTTCGGAGTGAGCCTCGTCTGCTTCCTCCTGGTCCACCTCGCGCCGGGCGATCCCTTGAGCGCGATCCTGCCGGCGGACGCGACGCAGGCGACCATCGACGAGATGCGCGCCGCCTACGGCTTCGACAAGCCGCTGCCGGTGCAGTACGCGATCTGGCTCTGGCACGTGCTGCACGGCGACCTCGGCGTCTCGATCGCCACCGGCCGGCCGGTGCTCGGCGAGGTCACCCGCGCGGTGGTCAACAGCCTGATCCTCGCCTCGGTGGCGACGCTGATCGGCTTCACCTTCGGCACCCTGTTCGGGTTCGTCGCCGGCTATCACCGCAACTCGATCCTCGACCGGGTCGCCTCCGCGATCTCGGTCTTCGGCGTCTCGGTGCCGCATTACTGGCTCGGCATGGTGATGGTGATCGTGTTCTCGGCCAACCTCGGCTGGCTGCCGCCGACCGGGGCGGGGCCGGACGGCTCCGGCAACTGGCGGCCCGACTTCGAGCACCTGCGCTTCATCATCCTGCCCGCCGTGACGATGTCGGTGATCCCGATGGGCATCATCGCCCGCACCGTGCGCGCGCTCGTCGCAGACATCCTCGCCCAGGACTTCGTCGAGGCCCTGCGCGCCAAGGGCCTCGACGAGGTCGGGGTGTTCAAGCACGTGGTCCGCAACGCGGCGCCGACCGCGCTCGCGATCATGGGTCTGCAGCTCGGCTACCTGCTCGGCGGCTCGATCCTGATCGAGACGGTGTTCGCCTGGCCCGGCACCGGCTTCCTGCTCAACGCCGCGATCTTCCAGCGCGACCTCCCCCTGCTCCAGGGCTCGATCCTGGTGCTGGCGATGTTCTTCGTCGCCCTCAACCTCCTCGTGGACGTGATGCAGACCGCACTCGATCCGCGCATCGAGCGGGCCTGATCCGATGACAGCACCCGTCACCGCCGCCACCATGGCCCTCGACGGGGGCATCGCCCCCGCGGCGTCCGAAGTCGAGCCCGACGCCTTCGTCGCCTCGCGCGGCTACTGGGGCCATGTCGGCCACCGCCTGGTGCGCGACCCCGTGGCGATCACCGCCGGCGCGGTGATCCTCGCCATCGTAGTCGTCGCGATCCTGTCGCCGTGGATCACGCCGATGGACCCGTATCGCGGCTCGATGCTGCGCCGCCTGAAGCCCGTCGGCGACGCGACCTACTGGCTCGGCTCGGACGAGCTCGGCCGCGACATGCTGAGCCGCCTGATGGTCGGCGCGCGGCTGTCGCTGTTCATGGGCGTGACGCCGGTGCTGATCGCCTTCGTGATCGGCTCGTCGATCGGGATCGTGGCCGGCTACGTCGGCGGCTGGACCAACACGATCCTGATGCGCACCATCGACGTGTTCTTCGCCTTCCCCTCGGTGCTGCTCGCCATCGCGCTGTCGGGGGCGCTCGGGGCCGGCATCTTCAACGCCATCGTCTCGCTGACCTGCGTGTTCGTCCCCCAGATCGCGCGGATCTCCGAGAGCGTCACCACCGGCATCCGGGCGCGCGACTACATCGACGCCGCCCGGCTGTCCGGCGCCTCGGCGCTCACGATCATGCGGGTGCAGGTGCTCGGCAACGTGGTCGGGCCGATCTTCGTCTACTCCACCGGCCTGATCTCGGTCTCGATGATCCTGGCCTCGGGCCTGTCCTTCCTCGGCCTCGGGGTGCGCCCGCCCGAGCCCGAATGGGGCCTGATGCTCAACACGCTCCGCACCGCGATCTACGTGAACCCGACGGTGGCGGCGCTGCCGGGGCTGGCGATCTTCATCGTCTCGATCTCGTTCAACCTGTTCTCGGACGGCCTGCGCAGCGCCATGGAGATCCGCCAGTGACGGGCCTCGTCAGGGACGGAAACCGGGCGAAGCGCGGGTCCCTTCTCCCAGGGGGAGAAGGACAGGATGAGGGGCGTGACCTCTCCGGACGGCGCACGCCCCTCACCCCGACCCTCTCCCCAAC
>NZ_VRUT01000235.1:0-5340 GCF_008039465.1 Methylobacterium sp. WL120
CCGCCGGAGGGCGCACGGCCGCGGGAGGCCTCGTCCCGGCGCGGCCGCTCGGCCTGCGCCTCCTTCTTCGGCGCGCCGAAGGGTGCGATCGGCTCGCGCACCGGGCTCTCGAAGTCGACGCCGGCCTGCGCGGACAGGCCCTTGCCGAGCTGCTCCTTGAGCACCTTGGTCTTGATCTCCTCGGTCAGCCCGACCTCGAGGTCGCCGAGCTGGAACGGCCCGAACGACAGCCGGATCAGCCGGTTCACCGAGAGGCCGAGATGCTCGAGGATGCGCTTGACCTCGCGGTTCTTGCCTTCGCGCAGGCCGAGCGTCAGCCAGACGTTGTCGCCGGTGGCGCGGTCGAGGGTCGCCTCGACCGGCCCGTATTCCATCCCGTCGATGGTCACGCCCTTGCGGAGCTGATCGAGCTCCATCTGGGTGATGTCGCCGAAGGCGCGGACGCGGTAGCGGCGCAGCCAACCGGTGTCGGGGTGGGCGATCACCTTGGCGAGGCCGCCGTCGTTGGTGAGCAGCAGCAGGCCTTCGGTGTTGATGTCGAGGCGGCCGATCGCGACGACGCGCGGCATCTCCTCGGGCATCACCTCGAACACGGTCTGGCGGCCTTCGGGGTCGCGGGCTGTGGTGACGAGGCCCCGCGGCTTGTGGAAGATCCAGAGCCGGGTGCGCTCGCGCGTCGGCAGCGGCTCGCCGTCGACGGTGATGGCGTCCGAATCGGTGACGTTGATCGCCGGCGTGTCGAGGACGCGGCCGTTCAGCGTGATCCGGCCTTCGGCGATCATCGCCTCGACGTCGCGGCGCGAGGCGATGCCGGCCCGCGCGATCGCCTTGGCGATGCGCTCGCCCTCGTAGGTCTCGGGCGCGGCAGGTTCTGCCTTCGCGGCGATCTCGGCCTTCGGGGCGGCCTCGACGGCGTCCGTCTCCGGCGCGTCGTCGAAGTCCGCATCAGCATGCGTCTCGACGGGAGCCGAGTCGACGGGAGACATGGCGGCGGGGGCCAGGTCGATGGGAGCCGAATCGACAGGAGCCAAGTCGGCGGGGGCCGCGTCGACCGAGGCTGGGTCGGGGAAGGCCGGATCGGCCGGCGCCGGCAAGGCCGCAGCCGGGCGGCGACGCAATGGGGCGTCGCCGCCGCGCTCCTTCGGGGCCTTGGCGGCCTTCGTCGGCGCCTTGGCCGACTCCTTGGCCGCATCCTTCGTCGCGTCCTTGGCCGGACGCTCGTTGGCGTGGCGGTCCTTCGGCCGGGGGCGGGCCACGCGCTCACGCGGCGCCTCGTCGTCGGAGGAGCGGACGTTGGCGTCGGTGGCCGGGCTCCAAGGCTCCGGTGACGAAGCCGCCGGGCTCGAAGCCGCCGGGCTCGAAGCCTCTTGGCTCGAAGGCTCTTGGCTCGAAGCCTCGTGCGAGGCGGGTTCCTGCTGCGAGGCCTTGTCCCGCGCGGCGGCCGTGCGGCGTGCGGGCCGTGCCTTCGCCGGAGTCTCGGGGGCCTGCGTGGTGTCGGTCCCGCGAACGGGCTCGTCCGCGGAGGGTGTGGTCGGATTGTCGCTCATCGCCAAGCCCATAACAGAGCCGGCTCCGCCACGCGAGACGGATCGTCGCCAGGGCACGGCGATCACTTGAAGCCGCGTTCGGCGGCTTCAGGGCGCGAAGAGCGCCCCGCGGAGCGAAAGCCTGAGCCCGCGAAGGCGGGCGCCGGCGATTGAGGCCGAAGACAATCAGGGCCAGCGCTGTCGAGCGATGGCCCTGTCGCTCAGGGGCGGCCCGCGAGGAGGCCGAGCCCGAAGCCGACGAAGATCGCGCCGGTGGCGCGGTCGAACAGGCGCCGGAGGGCGGGCCGGGCGAGATGGCGCGCGAGGTGCCGGCCGCCGAGCGCGTAGGCCGCGTACCAGAAGCCTTCCGCGGCGGCGAAGGTCGCGACCAGGATCGCGAGCTGCAGCCCCTGGTCGACAGCGGGATCGAGTCCGCGCCGACCTCGACCGCGCCGCCGGCTCCGCGCCAGGCCTGGATCCCGAGGAGGATCAGGTATGCGACGCCGGCATAGCGCAGCCACGCGAACAGGTTCGGCGAGGCGGCCAGCACCGCCCCAAGCCCCGTCGCCGAGGCGCAGAGCACCAGCACCACGGCCGAGAGGCACCCGGCCATGGCGAACAGGCTGGCACCGAACCCGAAGCGGAGGCTGCGCGTCATGACGTGCAGCATGTTCGGGCCGGGCGTGCCGGACAGCAGGAAGACAGCGCCGAGGAAGAGCGCCCAGGTGTGGGGATTCATGGGTAGGGGGCCATTGGGGACGATCGCGGTGGCGCGGCCGCGATCCTAAGGCTTGGCGCAGCGCAACGCACCCCCGAACGCGAAAGGGGCGGTCCTTGTCAGACCACCCCTCTCACGACGCTGAACAAATCCGGCCCGTCAGAGCCTCGGCGCACGCCCGCGCATCACGCCGAACACGGCGGAGATCAGGAACAGGGCGATGGCCACGAAGAACACGATCTTGGCCGCCGCCATCGCCGTCCCAGCGATGCCGCCGAAACCGAGGAGCGCCGCGACCAACGCGACCACGAGAAAGGTGATGGCCCAACCGATCATGCAGACCTCCTCAAAACGAATTCTTCAATGCAGGGCTGATGGGGTCCCGACCCGGACCCGATCTCCGGGTCCGGGTCCGGGTCGGGACAATTGCATCCGCGGCTCGCTTACTTCTGTTGCTTACTTGCCGACGGCAGACTTCACGTCGCCCTTGACGCCTTCGGCCTTGCCCTTGGCCTCCTGCGCAACGCCGTCGGCATTCAGGTTCGCGTTGTCGGTCGCGTTGCCGATGCCCTGCTTGGCCTTTCCGATCGCCTCGTTGGCCGCGCCCTTGATCTTGTCGGTGGTGCTGCTCATCGCCGGCTCCTCGTCCTGAATGCGGCCTTGCCGCGCTGGGGGAGAAACGGCGGAAGGTGGATTAATGTTCCGCCGATTAACATTGACCTGTGTGGGGGCGGCGGCGCGCTTCCCGGCGGCGGCGGCGACCGCTAGGAACGTCGTCGTGCCCGACTCGATCCCTCCCGCGAAAACGCGCCTCGCCGCGAACACGACGTCGCTCGCCGGCCGGCCGGGCGAGACGCCGTTCGACCTCGCCTTCGCGGCGGCGCGCCGTGCGGCGGAGGCCGGCGAGGTGCCGGTCGGCGCGGTGGTCGTGCGCGACGACGTGGTGCTCGCGGTGGCGCACAACCGGCCCCGCGCGCTGCGCGATCCGACGGCGCATGCCGAGATCCTAGCCATCCGCGCCGCCTGCGCCGCGCTGGGCGACGAAAGGCTGTCGGGCTGCGACCTCTACGTCACCCTGGAGCCGTGCCCGATGTGCGCGGGCGCGATCGGCTTCGCGCGGATCCGGCGGCTCTATTATGGGGCGGCCGACCCCAAGGGCGGCGGTGTCGAGAACGGTGCGCGCGTGTTCAACCAGCCGACCTGCCACCACGCGCCGGACGTGTATGGGGGCTTTCGCGAGGACGAGGCGGCGCGGATGCTGCGCGACTTCTTCCGCGGGCGGCGCGACTGATCCATCGCGCGGCGCGAACCGCCGCGCCCGCCCGACGTTGCCGGCTCGCACAGCCCGGAGGCCGCATCCATGACGCCGACCTTTCATCGCGCCCTGATCGTCGGAGCCGGCTCGGGCTTGAGTGCGGCGCTCGCCCGGCAACTCGCCGCCGACGGGCTGCGGGTCAGCCTGGCGGCGCGCAACGTCGAAAAACTCGACGCGCTGGCCCGCGAGACCGGTGCGTCGGTCCACGCCTGCGACGCGAGTCGGCCGGCCGAGGTCGAGGCGCTGTTCGCCGCGATCGAGCCGGCGCTCGGCGGAGCGCCGGACGTGGTGGTCTACAACGCCAGCGGACGCGTGCGCGGCGGCATCGCCGAGCTCGATCCGGAAGCCGTCGCGCAGGCGCTCGCGGTCTCGGCCTTCGGCGGCTTCCTGGTGGCGCAGGCCGCCGCCAAGCGGATGCTGCCTGCCCGCCACGGCGCCATCCTGCTCACCGGGGCCTCGGCGAGCGTGAAGGGATTCGCCGGCTCCTCGGCCTTCGCGATGGGCAAGTTCGCCCTGCGCGGCCTGGCCCAGAGCCTCGCGCGCGAATTGCAGCCGCAGGGCATCCACGTCGCGCACTTCGTCATCGACGGTGCGATCCGGAATCCGGCCCGCGCGCCCGAGGCGCCGGACGCGCCCGACAGCCACCTCGACCCGGAGGCCATCGCCCGCAGCTACCGCGACGTGCTGCGCCAGGACCGCAGCGCCTGGACCCAGGAGCTGGAGCTGCGCCCCTGGGTCGAGCGGTTCTGAGAGGCGAGGGTTTTGAAGGGGTGGCTCCGCGCGGACCGGTGATCAGGCCGGGTCGGGCCGGGCGGCGATCGCCTCGATCTCGACGAGGTAGCCGTGATGCAGGCCCGGCACCGGCACCACCGCGCGGGCGGGGCGGGCCTCGCCGAACGCCTCGGCATAGATCCGGTCGAAGGCCGGCCAGTTCTCGACTCCGACGAGGTAGGCGGTGACCTTGAGCACGCGCTCCGGCCCGCATCCGGCCTCGCCGAGGATGGCGAGCACGTTGGCGAGCGCCTGCCGCGCCTGCTCCTCGAACGGGCGATCGAAGGTGTGGCTGCCGTCGGGGCGAGGCCCGAGCTGGCCCGAGACGAAGACGAGGTCGCGCCACGCGGTGGCTTGCGCGTAATGGCCGGCGGGCTCCGGTACGGCCTTCGTCGCGATGCGCTCGATTGGATGCGTCTTGGCGATTGGATGCGTCTTGGCGATTGGATGCGTCATGGAAAAGGTCACCAGCCGGCGATGCGGGGCCACGTGGCCGAGACGCGCCCGGACGCGTCGAGCACGTGGTAGCAGGCGTGCTGCGCCGCCGTGGCGCAGGCATGGTTGGGCAGGATGCGCAGGCGCGCGCCCAAGGCAAGCTCCGGCAGCGCCGCCCTCGACCCGGGGCGGAGGGCGACGATGCCGTGCTCCTGGTTGGCGTCGCGCACGATCAGGTCCGGGTAGGGGCGCCCCGCGGGATCGCAGACGATGCCGTAGCCCTGGTCCACGGCCTGGCGCGCGGTGCCGCGGTCGCGCGACAGGGCCATCCATCCGGCATCCACGATGATCCAACCCTTGGCCGCCTGGTGGCCGATCACGGTGGCGAGCACCGACAGGGCGATGTCGTCGGCGCCGCAACTGCCGACGCCCGCCTGGAACAGGTCGCCGAACATGAACACGCCGGCCCGCACCTCGGTGACGCCGTCGAGATCCCCGGCGAACCGCGCGGTCGGCGTCGAGCCGACGCTGACCACGGGGCAGGGGAGGCCGGCCGCGCGCAGGTGCCCGGCCGC
>NZ_VRUT01000236.1:0-5250 GCF_008039465.1 Methylobacterium sp. WL120
CCTCGCCGAGGCGCCGGCCGACCTCGCGCAGCAGGGCGTCGCCGGCCGCGTGCCCGAGGCGGTCGTTGACCTGCTTGAAGCCGTCGAGGTCGAGGTAGAACAAGGTTCGCTCGGGGCCGGTCGCCTGCAGCGCGTCGAACGCCTCCTCCAGGCCGCGGCGGTTGACGAGTCCGGTGAGGGGGTCGGTGATCGAGCGGCCGTGGCTCTCCAGCTCACCGAGGATCGCCTGCACGGTCACCGCCCGGTGATGGCGCGGGATGCCCAGGTTCATCAGGATGAAGGCGGTGGTCTGCACCGCGATCAGCGGCAGGAACGCGACATGCGCCGCCAGGAAGGTGGTCTTGTCGCTCATGTCGACGATCAGGATCTGCGCCATCGCATAGCGCCGAGCCGCGAAGTTCCGGCCGACGATCCCGCTGATCGCCCCGAGGCCCGACGCAAGCACGACGATCGACATCACCGTGTCGTCGGACGCGACGGCGAGGCGATGGTGGCGCCCTGCAGGCAGGTCCAGAGCAGGCCGGTGGCGAAGACCGGCCCGGACGGCGCGCCGACTCGCCGCAACAGCACGAGGCGGAGGGCCAGCAACAGCAGGTCGAGGAACGCGATGACCGTGAAGACCGCCTGGTCCGACCGTAAATACGCGACACCGGCCACAGCGATGGTGTTGACGGCGCCGACGACGGGGGAGCCCTCGGACGTGAAGAACCCGGCGGGCAGGCGCTGCTGGACCGTGTCCGGCAGATCGGAACCGATCTCGGCGAGCTAACGCAGGACGCGATTTCGAGGCGCAGGGTACATCGTCGTGGCCTGGTTCGGGTGCTGAGAAGACCGCACCCGGCAACACTAGGACCAGACAGTGGAGATCCTATTCAGTCGAATCGGACGTTCGTCTCGTTCCCCGACGAAACTCCAGGGACTTTCACTACCCGAGAATACAACTCAAAGTCTTTATTACAAGATGCTGACGACGTCTTCGACAGGATGGATCACGCCATCGCGTCGCTGGAGCCGGCCGGGGTGCGGGCCTAGACCACGCTCCAGGTCGTGCCGTCCTTGCCGTCCTTCACCGCGACGCCCATCGCCGCCAGCGCGTCGCGGGCGCGGTCCGAGGCGGCCCAGTCCTTGGCGGCCCGCGCCGCGGCGCGATCCGCGATCAGCGCCTCGATCGCCGCCACGTCGAGGCCGGAGGCCGCGACGGTGGCCTGGTCGCGCTCCGAGCGGGTCCGGTCGAGGAGGCCGAGCAGGTTCGCCCCGGCCCGGAGTTGCGCGGGGTCGTCGAGGCGGTGGATCTCGGCGAGCGCCGCGGCGGTGTTGAGGTCGTCGAGCAGCGGCTCGAGCACCGAATCCGGTGCCTCGGCGGCGGGGGCGGCGTCGCCGACGGCGCCGTACCAGCGGTCGAGCATCCGCCGCGCCTCCTCGAGGCCGCGCAGCGTCCAGTCGATCGGCTGGCGGTAGTGCGACTTCAGCATGGCCAGCCGCACGACCTCGCCGGGCCAATCGTTCAGCACCGCGCGCAGGGTGACGAAGTTGCCGGCCGACTTCGACATCTTCTCCCCCTCCACCTGGAGGAAGCCGTTGTGCAGCCAGGTGTTGGCCATCACCGGCGTGGAAAAGCAGCAGCGGGACTGCGCCACCTCGTTCTCGTGGTGGGGGAAGATCAGGTCGATGCCGCCGGCATGGATGTCGAAGGTCTGCCCGAGGTGGCGCGCCGACATCGCCGAGCACTCGATGTGCCAGCCCGGGCGCCCGGGCGCGGCGATGCCCGACGGCGAGGGCCAGGACGGCTCGCCCGGCTTCGAGGGCTTCCACAGCACGAAATCCAGCGGCGAGCGCTTGTAGGGCGCGACCTCGACCCGGGCGCCGGCCTCCATCTCGTCCAGCGGCCGCTTCGAGAGCGCACCGTAATCGGGCATCGAGGGCACGTCGAACAGCACGTGGTCGGCCGCCACGTAGGCGTGGCCGGCGACGACCAGCCCCTCGATCATCGCCACCATCTCCACGATGTGGTCGGTGGCGCGCGGCTCGATCATCCGCGGGCGCTCCCCGGCGACGTTGACCGCGTCGGGCATCAGCACGCCGAGGTCGGAGAGGTCCGCGTGGAAGGCAGCGAGCGTGCCGTCGGTGAGTTCGCGGATGGTGATGCCGCGCTCGGCCGCGCGCGCGTTGATCTTGTCGTCCACGTCGGTGACGTTGCGGGCGTAGGTGACGTGGGCCTCGCCGTAGAGCCGGCGCAGCAGCCGGAACAGCAGGTCGAAGACGATGATCGGGCGCGCGTTGCCGATATGGGCCGCGTCGTAGACCGTCGGGCCGCAGGCATACATCCGCACGTGGCTCGGATCGATCGGCGCGAACGGTGCCTTGCCTCCGGTCAGCGTGTTGTAGAGCCGCAACATCGGCGCCATGAAACGTCCCTCGTCCTTCGCGGCCGCGATCCCGGCGGCGCGGCCTGCGCCCGGTGCCGGGCCGGCGAAAACTCTCGTTTGCCGTCAACGCCCTGGGCACGGCGCGCCGCCCCCGCCCGCGGGACCGGGCGCGACCCGCCCCGCCGCATTGCCGCCGGCTTCGCGCCGGGCCGTGTTGCGGATCGGCGACGGTCCGGCGGACCGGATCGGGCTACCCGAAATCCGTCAAGAATTCGAGACCGGCGCGATCGGCCAAGCGGACGAAACGCGGTCGACGCCGGAAAGCCTTTGTTTACCCCGCCGTCGGATTTTGGCGCTCGCTCACGATCCGCACGCAAGACTTCGAACCAGGGCCCCCCCTGAACAAGGACGTATCCATGCGACGCTCGGCTGCCGGACTCGGCGCACTCGCTGCCGCTGCCCTCCTCGTCACCCTCGCGCAGGGCGCCTTCGCCGCGGGCGACGGCGAGACCCCGGCCGCCAAGGCGGCGCCCCATGTCGAGAAGACCTTCCTGATCCCGTCGAGCGACGGCTACGGCGTCGGCGAGTGCCTGACGAGCCCCGGCAGCGAGTGCGGCCAGGTCGTCGCCAACGCCTGGTGCGAGGCGCAGGGCTACGCCACCGCCAACGCCTACGGGATCGCCGCGGCCGAGGAATACACCGGCGCCATCGACCTCCCCGTGACGAAGCCGGCCGAACGCCCGATCCGCATCACCTGCCAGGATTAAGCGCTTTCGGGATTTGGGCCGAGCCTTTCCCTCCCCCGTGGGGAGGGAGGGACGGTGCGGCGCTCAGCCTTTCAGGAACGCGCCGCATTTCGGCGGCGGCTCGGTGCCCCAGGGCATCAGTGGCACGCTCGACGTGGAGTTCTTGGGCGAACCCTGGATCACCCGGTCGGAATAGACCATGTAGATCAGCGTGTTGCGCTTCACGTCGCAGCCGCGCACGATCTGCATCGACTTGAACACCAGCGAGCGGCGCTCGCTGAACACCACCTCGCCCTGGCCGAACTTGCCCGAGAACTGCACCGGCCCGACCTGGCGGCAGGCGAGCGAGATGTCGGACACGTCCTCGGCCAGGCCGAGCGTGCCCTTGATGCCGCCCTTCTCCGGCTGGGTGTACCAGCAGGCCACCCCGCTCACGATCGGGTCGTCGACGCCGTAGACCACGAGCTTGTCGTTGGGCGTGAGCGGGCGCCAGACCGTCGACTTGTCGAAGATCCGGTCGGGCTCCTGCGCCGCGGCGGCCCCCGCGAGGCCGACCAGCGCCGACAGGAGCAGCGCGGCCCGCGCGCCGCGTGTGAGACCCCGAAGCAACATCGTTCGCCATTCCCCCGCTTGTGTCGTCGCGGGCATGTAGGAGGGCTGTCGCCGATGCGCGAGGGCGTTTAAAAAAGTTAAGCCCGCCGGGGCTTCGTTTCCCGGCGCCGACCTTCACGACGCGGCGAACCGTTCACCCACCGCCCTGCGCCGAACCCCCGATCGTTCAGCCATGCCGTCGACGCGCCTTCGATTCCGCACGCTCCGCCGCCCGCTCGCGATCCTCGCGCTGTGGCTCGGCGCGACCGTGGCCGTGCAGGCCCAGGACCAGATCCAAACTCCGGTTCCGGCCGCGGAAAATTCCGCCCCGGCGCCGAGCCGCCTGCCGAGCGCGGCCTGCCTGCGCTACCGCTCCGAGCTGGCGAGCCTGAGCAACGGCGCCAGCACGGTGCGCGCGCTGCAGAGCGAGATCGGCCGGCTCGAGGCCTATCACCGCTCCTTGAACTGCGAGGGCGGCACCTTCCTGTTCTTCGACACGCGCCCCCCGCAATGCGGCGCCGTCGAGCAGCGCATCCGCGCGCTCAACGCCACCTATGGCGGCGCGGCGATCGACGACACCGGCGCCCGCCGCCGCCAGCTCCAGGGGCTGGTCGCCTCGTCCTGCGCCGACACGGCGCGCGTCGACCCGGCGACCGGCGAGACCCATGCCCGCGGCGGCGCGCAGGTGATCTGCGTGCGGACCTGCGACGGCGCCTACTTCCCGATGCGCAACCTGCCCGAGGGCCGCACCGGCGCCGACGAGATGTGCCAGGCGCTCTGCCCCGGAACGGAGGCCGCGGCCTACTCGATGCCCTATGGCGACGACGCCCTGAAGTCGGCGGCGACCGTGAAGGGCAGCAAGGCCTACGTCTCGCTCGCCAACGCCTTCAAGTTCCGCAAGGCCTTCGTGCCGAACTGCTCGTGCAAGCCCGCCGACAAGACCTGGGCGCAGTCGCTGACCAAGGCCGAGAGCATGCTGGTGCGGCACAAGGGCGACATCTTCGTCACCCCGATGCAGGCCGAGGCGCTCTCGCGCCCGAGCCCGAAGGTCCGCCTCACCCTCGTCGGCCGCGCCGACCGGACCGCGGCGGTGCTGGCCGCCGACGCCGCCGAGCGCTCGGGCCTGCCGGTCGAGGTGGCGGGCAAGCCGGCGCCCGACCTGTCGACCGAGCCGTCCGGCACCGCCGAGCGCACGGTGCGCATCATCGCCCTCGACCGGATCGGGCCGGCCAAGGCGTCCTCGGCGAATCCCCCCTGAGCGGCGCCGCGCCGGAACCATCCCGGCGCTCGTGGGTTCGATTGGGCTTTCCACGATCCTTCGAGGCCGACCGAATGCGGACACTCCGCCTGCTGCTCCTGACCGGCACGATGCTGCCCGGGCTCGTCCTCGCCGCACCCGCCTTCGCCCGCGAGGACGGCGCCTCCGGCACGATCCTCCTGGCGCAGGGCGGCCCCGACGAGCGCGGACCGCGCGGCGGTGAAGACCCGGGCGGACGCGGCGGCGAAGGGCGTGGCGGCGAAGGTCGTGGCGGCGAAGGGCGTGGCGG
>NZ_VRUT01000237.1:0-5171 GCF_008039465.1 Methylobacterium sp. WL120
TGGCGGCGGCGAGGCCCGCGGCGCCTACGGGCGTCTCGGCGGCGCCGAGCGCACCCGGTTCCGCCAGGACCTGTTCCGCAGCGGCGTGCCGCGGCTGGCGGCCGGCGCCTTCGCGCTCACGGTCGGCACGGCCATCGCCCGCAGCTACGAACTGCACCGGCTCCCGCCGGCGATCGTCGAGCTGGCCCCGGAATACGAGGATTACAGCTACGTCCTCGTGGACGACGACATCGTCATCGTCGATCCGGACACCTACCAGATCGTGGACGTGATCCGCGGCTGAGGCCGAAAGAAGCGCCGCCTGCCCCCTCTCCCATAGGGCGAGGGTTGGGGTGAGGGGTGTGACATCTCCGGAGAGGTCACGCCCCTCATCCTGTCCTTCTCCCACTGGGAGAAGGAACCCGCGATCGATCGAGCACGCCGACGACCGCACGTTACCTGCCTGGCGAAAAGTTACGTCCCGCGGTCCATCATCCGCGAGACCACCCGCGCGGTGTAATCCACCATCGGCACGATGCGGGCGTAGTTGAGCCGGGTCGGGCCGATGACGCCGACCACGCCGACGATCGTCTGCGACCCGTCGCGGAACGGGGCGGCGATCAGCGAGGAGCCGGAGAGCGAAAACAGCTTGTTCTCCGAGCCGATGAAGATCCGTACCCCGTCGCCGCCCTCGGCGCGGGCAAGCAGGTCGATCACGTCCTTCTGCGTCTCGAGGTCCGAGAACAGCAGCCGCATCCGCTCCAGGTCCTCGATCGCGCGCAGGTCGTCGAGCAAGTTGGCCTGGCCGCGCACGATCAGCTGGCGCGCCTCGGTGGGCCCGACCGAGACGGCAAGCCCGGCGTCGACCAGGCGCTCGGTGATGGCGTCGAGCTCCCGCTTCATCGCCTGCCGGCCCGCCTCGATCTCGGCGCGCAGGCCCCCGAGGGTGCGGCCGTGCAACCGGGCATTGAGGTAGTTCGAAGCCTCCTGCAGCGCGCTCGCGGGCAGGCCCGGCGGCAGGTCGAGCAGGCGGTTCTCCACCGAGCCGTCGTCCGAGACGAGCACCACCAGGGCGCGGGCCGGGTCGAGCCGCACGAACTCGATGTGCTTGAGCTGCACGTTGGTCTTGGTCGTCAGCACCACGCCGGCGCCGCGCGAGACGCCCGAGAGCAGGCTCGACGCCTCGGCCAGCACCGACGCGAAGGTGTGGCCGGAGGCGGCGGCGCGCATCTGCGCCTCGATCCGCTCCTGCTCCTCGCGCCCGACGTCGCCGAGCTCCAGCATCGCGTCGACGAAGAAGCGCAGGCCCAGCTCCGTCGGCAGGCGCCCGGCGGAGGTGTGCGGGGCGAAGATCAGCCCGGCCTGCTCCAGGTCGGACATCACGTTGCGGATCGAGGCCGGCGACAGGGCCATCGGCAGGATGCGTGCGAGGTTGCGCGATCCCATCGGCTCGCCGGTGGACAGGTATCCCTCGACGATCTGTCGGAAGATCTCGCGGGCGCGCTCGTTCAGCGCGGCGAGCGCCTGCACCTGCGGAGGTTGGGAAATGGATCTCGAAAACTCGGTCACGCGCGGTTCCTGCCCGGCGATTGTGTCCCGGCGAAGCCCGCGGATCAATCCGTCGGCGACGCGATGACGTTGCGGCGCGTCGGGTTGCCGCCCGAGGCGACGCAGCCTAAGCACCCGGCTCGGAATTTCGAACCGGGAGAACGCCGCATGCGGCCCTCGAAGCGCGCGGCCGACGAGTTGCGCACGGTCACGCTGGAACGGTCGGTCGCCCGCTACGCGGAAGGCTCCTGCCTCGTGACCTTCGGCGAGACCAAGGTGCTGTGCACCGCCTCCCTCGAAGAGCGCGGGCCGCACTGGCTGCGCGGCTCTGGCAAGGGCTGGGTGACGGCCGAGTATTCGATGCTGCCGCGCGCGACGCACGAGCGCACCCGCCGCGAGATCAATTCCGGCAAGCCCTCGGGGCGGACGCAGGAGATCCAGCGGCTGATCGGGCGATCCTTGCGCGCCGTCACCAACCTGCCGGCCATGGGCGAGAAGCAGATCACCGTCGACTGCGACGTGATCCAGGCCGACGGCGGCACCCGCACCGCGGCGATCACCGGCGCCTGGGTCGCGCTGCACGAGTGCTTCGCCTGGATGCGCGCCCGCTCGATGATTTCGGTCGACCCGCTGCGCGACCACGTCGCCGCGGTGTCCTGCGGCATCGTCAAGGGCGCGGCCGTGCTCGACCTCGACTACGCCGAGGATTCGGGCGCCGAGACCGACGCCAACTTCGTCATCACCGGCACCGGCGGCCTCGTCGAGGTGCAGGGCACCGCCGAGGGCAAGCCGTTCTCGGAAGCCGAGCTGCTCGAACTGCTGCGGCTCGCCAAGGGCGGCGTCGCCGACCTCGTCGCCCTCCAGAAGCAGGCGATCGCATGAGCCACCGCATCCTCACGGGCAAGGTCGTCATCGCGACCCACAATGCCGGCAAGCTGGTCGAGATGCGCGAGCTGCTGGCGCCGTTCGGCGTCGAGGCGGTCTCGGCGGGCGAACTCGGGCTCGCCGAGCCCGACGAGACCGGCACGATGTTCTCCGAGAACGCGGCGATCAAGGCGATCGCCGCCGCCGAGGCCACCGGTCTGCCGGCCTTCGCCGACGATTCGGGCCTGTGCGTCGCAGCCCTCGACGGGGCGCCCGGCCTGTTCTCCGCCCGCTGGGCAGGCCCATCCAAGGATTTCGCCGGCGCGATGGCGCGGATCGCCGCGGAACTCGCGCTGCGCGGGGCGACCAACCGGCGCGCGCACTTCGTCTCGGCGCTGGTGCTGGCCTGGCCCGACGGCCATGTCGAGCTGTTCGAGGGCCGCGTCTTCGGCGACCTCGTCGAGCCCCGCGGCACCGCCGGCTTCGGCTACGACCCGATGTTCCGGCCCGACGGCTCCGACCGAACCTTCGGCGAAATCTCGTCGGAGGAGAAGCACGGGGTCGACTGGCAGACCGGCAACGCCCTGTCGCACCGGGCGCGCGCCTTCGTGGCGCTCGCCGCCGCATGCCTGCGTCGCCCGACCTGAACCCGTCGCACGATTGCCAAACGGCGCGCACGCGAGCACATCGCGTGCGATGACCGACCGTTCAGGCCCGGACCACCCGACCCGCGACGCGGGCTTCGGCGTCTACGTGCATTGGCCCTTCTGCGCCTCGAAGTGCCCGTATTGCGACTTCAACAGCCACGTGCGTCACGCGCCGGTGGACGAAGTGCGCTACCTCGCGGCCTTCCGCGCCGAGATCGCGCACGTGGCTGCCCGCACGCCCGGCCGCACCGTGTCGAGCGTCTTCCTCGGCGGCGGCACGCCCTCGCTGATGCAGCCCGGCACCGTCGCCGGCATCCTCGACGCCGTCGCCGAGGCCTGGGGCGTCGCGCCCGATGCCGAGATCACGCTGGAGGCCAACCCGACCAGCGTCGAGGCCGGGCGGTTCCGCGGCTATCGCGCGGCCGGCGTCAACCGCGTCTCGCTGGGCGTCCAGGCCTTCGACGACGCCTCCCTCAAGAGCCTCGGGCGGCTGCACAGCGCCGAGGAGGCGTTCGCCGCGATCCGGGTCGCGCAGGGCGCCTTCGACCGCAGCTCGTTCGACCTGATCTACGCCCGCCCGAACCAGACCGCCGAGGCCTGGCGGCGGGAGCTGACCGAGGCGATCGGCCGGGCGGCCGAGCACCTCTCGCTCTACCAGCTCACCATCGAGCCGGGGACGCCGTTCTACGGCCTCGCCGCCGCGGGCCGGCTCGTGCCGCCCGACGACGAGGCGGCCCGCACCCTCTACGACGTGACCCAGGAGGTTTGCGACCGGGCCGGGCTTCCGGCCTACGAGATCTCGAACCATGCGCGCCCCGGCGCGCAGTCGCGCCACAACCTGCTCTACTGGCGCTACGGCGAGTATGCCGGCATCGGCCCCGGCGCGCATGGCCGCCTGGTCACGGAGGCGGGCCGCCTCGGCACCGTCACCGAGAAGGCGCCGGAGGCTTGGCTCGCCCGGGTCGAGCGCGACGGCCACGGCATCTCCGAGACCGAGACCATCGCGGGCGCCGACCAGGGCGACGAGTTCCTGATGATGGGCCTGCGCCTGTCGGAGGGCATAGACCCCGCGCGCTACGCGGCGCTGAAGGGCCGGCCGCTCGACGGAGCGCGAATCGACGCCCTCGTCGGGGACGGCCTGGTCGCCCGCCTGCCCGACGGTCGCATCGCCGCGACCGCGCGGGGCGCCCCGGTGCTGAACGCCGTGGTGGCGAGCCTGGCCGCGTGAGTTCGATCGCCCTCGTGCAAGATGATCCACAAGCCATGAGCCCGCGATGACGCCGGCCGTCGTCGCCCTCGTCCTCTTCGCGGCTTTGCTGCATGCGGGCTGGAACACGCTGCTGCGCGGGGGCACCGACCGCCTCTGGACCATGAGCGTGATGAACCTCGCCGTCGGCGGGCTCGGGCTCGCCGTGGCGCTCGCGGTCGGATTGCCGGCCGCGGCGAGCTGGCCCTACGCCGTTGCCTCGGGGCTGATCCACATCGCCTACAACGCGCTGCTGATCGTCACCTACCGCACCGGCGACCTCGGCCAGACCTATCCGATCGCCCGCGGCGCCTCGCCGGCCCTGGTCGCCCTCGGCGCGGGCGTCTTCGCCTCCGAGGTGCCCGGCACCGTCGGCGCCGTCGGGATCGCGCTGGTGAGCGGCGGGATCCTGTCGCTGTCGCTGGGCAAGGCCGGGCTGTCGCGGGGCACCGTGCTCGCGGCGCTGGGCACCGCGGCGACGATCGCCGCCTACACGCTGATCGACGGCATCGGCGTGCGACTGTCGGGCGACTGGGTCGCCTACACGGCGGCGATGTTCACCTTCCACCTCGCCTTTCCGCTCTGGCTCCTGCTGACGCGCGGACCCGCGGCGCTCGGCGGGACGCCGGCCGCGCTAACCCGCGCCGTCGGGGGCGGCGCCGCCTCGCTGATGGCCTATGCCGCGGTGATCTGGGCGATGCGGCTCGGGGCGATGGGTCCGGTCTCGGCGCTGCGCGAGACCAGCGTCGTCTTCGCCGCGCTCCTCGGCCGCTTCGTCCTGAAGGAACGCCTCACCGCCGGCCGCATTGCCGCCTGCCTCGTCATCGCGGCAGGCGCGGCGATGATCGGCCATGGCTGAGCGGGGGCGGCGGGTTCAGGTTCCGGGC
>NZ_VRUT01000238.1:0-5159 GCF_008039465.1 Methylobacterium sp. WL120
GCCCTGCGGCTCGCCCTGCCGGCGCTCCGGGCCGAGCCGGCGCGGGACGGCGCCCTCGCCTGGCATCTCCGGGTGAGCCTGCCGCTCCTCGACGACGGCCGCCTCGACCTGCGCCTCGACGCGCCGCCGGGCGAGGCGGCGGCCGAGATCCTGGAGGAGATGGCGCTCGGCAACGATCCGGCCTGGCGGCTCGACGACCTGCGGGCGGCGCTTGCCGAGACCGCGGCCGGGTTCGCGCGCACGCTCCACCGGACGGTGGCGCGCCTGCGCGACCAGATCCGCGACGACCTCCACGAGATCGGGGCGGACGCGCCCACCTACATCGCCCACCTCGACCGGTCGCTGCGCGCCCGCGTCTTCACGCCCTCCCCGAACCTCGCCCACGCGATCCTCGACACCCTGAAGACCGTGCGGACGCGGGCGAAGGTGGTGGCGCGCGAGGAATCCGGACGGCGGCGCCTGCGCGACCGGGTCGGGTTCGGCTCCTACATCGACAAGTTCGTGCCCGCCCGCCGGCTGAACCGGCGCATCGTCTTCCACATGGGCCCGACCAATTCCGGCAAGACCTACGCGGCGCTCGAAATGCTGGCGAAGGCGCCGACCGGGACCTACCTCGCGCCGCTGCGCCTGCTCGCGCTGGAGAACTACGAGGCCCTGCTGGAGCGGGGCCTGCGCGCCGGCATGGTCACCGGCGAGGAGATCCTGGGCGAGCCGGACCCGAGCCACACCGCGCGCACCATCGAGACCGCTGACCTGCGCCGCCCGGTCGAGGTCGCGGTGATCGACGAGATCCAGATGCTGTCCGACCCCGACCGCGGCTGGGCCTGGACCAACGCGCTGTTCGGGATTCCGGCGCGGACCGTGATCGTCTGCGGCTCGGACGACGCGCTCTCGCATGTCCGCCGAGCGGCGGAGGCCGCGGGCGAATCCCTCGACGTGGTCACCTTCGTGCGCAAGACCCCGCTGGTGGCGCTCGGTGAGCCCGTTCCGCTCGAATCCGTGCAGCCGGGGGACGCCGTCGTCGCCTTCTCGCGCCGGGCCGTGCACGAGAACCGCGAGGCGCTGGTGGCGGCCGGGCGCAGCGTCGCCACCATCTACGGCGCGCTCTCGCCGGAGGTGCGGCGGGCGGAAGCGCGGCGCTTCCGCGACCGCGAGGCCGAGGTGCTGGTCACCACCGACGCGATCGGCATGGGCCTGAACCTCGGGCCGCTCAAGCGCGTGATCTTCTCGGCCGTCGCGAAGTGGGACGGCACGGCGACCCGCCCGCTCACCAACCCCGAGATCCGCCAGATCGCGGGACGCGCCGGCCGCTTCGGACATCAGGACGAGGGCCACGTCTCGGCCACCGACGACGCCAGCCTCGGCCCGATCCGCGACGCGCTCGCCGGCGCGCCGACGGCGCCCGCCGCCGACACCCGCTTCTACGTCCGGCCGGACCTGATCGCGATCGAGGCGGCGGCGGCCGAACTCGGCACCGACGCGCTCGCCGAGGTGCTGACGCATTTCTCGCGCGCGACCTTCTACGACGGCTCCCCGTTCCAGCCCTCGGCGATGGAGGAGGCGCTGGAGGCGGCGCGGGCGGTCGACAAGGCGCACCTGCCGATCCGCGAGGCCTTCGCCTTCGCGGTCTGCCCGATCGACCGGCGCGACCCGGCCTCGACGGCCATGCTGGACCGCTGGGTCCAGGCGCGGGCGGCGGGCGCGCCCGTCGCGGCGTTGCGGGCCAACGTCGGCGGCGAGCTCGAATACCTGGAGCGGACGGTGAAGCTCGCCGCCGCCTACCTCTGGCTGGCGCGGCGCTTCCCCGACACGTTCGACGAGGCGGAGGCGACCAAGCTGCTGCGCGGCCGCGCCAACGCCGCCATCGAGCAGACCCTGCGCGAGACGGCTTCGTGCAACCTCGCGGCGCGGACCCGGCCGCGCGTGCCGGCCTGACCGCTGCGGCGTCCTCCCTCCCCTGCGGAGGCTTCCTGATTCACACAGGCCTGGTTCTGGCGGTTCGCTTTGCGCGCATCCGCTCGCCCCGCATGGATCTCGGGCTTGCCCGAGATCCGAACCTACCTGCCGAAATCGGGCAGGCCCGACTTCGGTGGGGGAGAGGGCTTTGCCGACCTCGTCGTCGGCAAAGCGAGGCGGCAGCCGACGGTGAGGGGGCGCGCCCCGGAGGAGGCTCCTCCGTTCGCCCCCCACTCACCGCCGCTTCGGCTTCGCCTTCGCTTCCCGCACGGACGACGAGGTCGGTGCGGGGCTCTCCCCGCCCGCTGGGAGAGGGGAACCCGCGCGTCGTCCGAGGCCGTCACGAGAGGCGAAACCCCAATAGCCTGCAGAAGGCGGAGGGAAGCACGCGTCGGAATCGGACTGGCGCGAAACTAAACCTCGCTCGGCACCACCGGCCGAGCCAGCAACACAGCCGTCGCGATCCCCACCGCCAAAATCGTGACGGCGCAGGTGGCCAGGGCCGCGAACTGGCCGACGCCCTGCAGCGCCGCGCCGAGCACCGCGACGCCGAGCGCCTGGCCGCAGAAGAACGAGAACGCGTGGAGCGCCACCGCCGAGGCGCGGGCCTTGGGGGCGACCTCGGTCACCTGCACCTGGAAGGTGTTGTGCAACATGTAGAATCCGAGCCCCATGGCGACCAGCGCCGCCGCGTCGAGCTGCCAGCGGCCGGCCACGCCGATCGTCGTCAGCGCGGCCGCGCAGACGAGGCCGCCGCCGACCAGCATCCGCTGCATCCCGAGGAACCGGACCAGCAGCCCGACCAGGGCGGAGTAGATCAGCCCGCCGACGGCGAAGCCCGCGAGCGCCAGCCCGGCCTCGCGCGGGCCGCCCTCCCCCCGGGCCTCGATCAGCGGTGCGAGGTGCGGGAAGATGCCGAACACCGCGATCGCCTCGACGAACACCGCCGCGAACAGCACGCGGGCGCGGGGGTCGGCGACGATCGTCCGGTAGCGCGTGAGCGCCAGGCCGAATTCGGGGCGCCGCGGCGGGAGGCGCTGGCTCCGGTCGAAGCCGAACAGCGTCGCGGCGCAGCCGAGCACGGCGACGGCGGCGTTGATCGCGAACACCCCGTGCCAGCCGACCCGCCCCTCGATCAGCCCGGCGAAGGTCGAGCCGGAAAGCTGGCCGAGGATGACCGCGACGAGGAACCGGCCGATCGCCACCTGCCGGCGCTCCATCGGCACCCGGTCGCCCATCAGGGCGAGCGCCAGCGGGATCACCCCGCCGGCGGCCGCGCCCGCCACCATCCGCAGGCCGAACAGCAGGCGCAGGTCCTGGGCCAGGGCGCAGCCGGCGAGCGCCACGACCAGCACCGCGAGGCAGGCGGCGATGACCCGCTCCTTGCCGACCGCGTCGCCCACCGGCCCGAGGATCGGCTGGATCAGCGCGTAGGGCAGCGCGAAGGCGGTCGAGAGCAGGGCCACGGTGTGGGCGTCGCTGCCGAGGTCGCGCGCCAGCACGCCGACCAGCGGCTCGACCGAGCGCCATGCGAAGGTGCTGGAGAAGCCCGCCGCGGCGAGCACCAGGATCAGGCGAGCGGTCGAGGCGGTGGAGGCCGTCATGCGCCGTGGCTCGGGAACGCCCGGCGGCAGGGGCCGGACCGTGCCCGGCCTAGCCGACATCCGCCCGGTTTGCATCCCCGTCGCTGCCTTCGCCGGCGGACGCCGTCACCCGGCGGAGCCGACGATCCGGTCGAGGCGCATGCGCGTGATCGTCGCGATCTCGCTTAGCGCCGCCTCGGCCTCGGTGTCCGCGTCGCGGGCCAGCCTCTGCTCGAACACCTCCAGGATCGCCTCCCGGCTCCGGCCGCGGACCGCGATGATGAACGGGAAGCCGAACTTTTCGCGGTAGGCCGCGTTCAGCCGGTCGAAGCGGTCGAAGTCGGCGACGGTGAGGGCGTCCAGCCCGGCGCTGCCCTGCTCGGCGACCGAGTCCGCCGTCATCTGCCGTGCCCGCGCCGCGGCGCCCGCGAGTTCGGGGTGCCCGTTGAGGAAGGCGAGCCGTTCCGCCGCGGGCGCCGCGCGAACGACGGCGACCATCGCCGCATGCAGGGCGGCGACGCTCGCGAACGGCCGGGCCGCGTAGGCGCGCTCGGCCACCCAGGGCGCGTGCTCGAACGTGGCGGCGAGGAGCGCCACGAAGCCGTCGCGATCGAGGGCGTCGACGGCTGCGATGTCCGGCATCGGGTCCACGCGGGCCTCAGCTGCCGCGATAGGTGGTGCAGCTGCCCGGCGTGCACAGCATCGGCACGTGGTAGTGCTGCTTCACGTCGAAGATCGCGAACCGCACGACGGCGTCGTCGACGAACGGCTCGGCGGCGTCGGGCAGCGTCTTGAAGTAGTCGTCGATGTGGAACTCGAGCTGGTACTCGCCGACCTTCGCGTCGGCGGCGGCGACCACCGGGCCGTCGGTGCGCCCGTCGGCGTTGGTGGTCATCGACTTCACGAAGCGCCACCCGTCGCCCTCCCTGATCGAGAGGTCGATCCTGACGCCTGCCGCGGGGCGCCCGCGCTGCGCATCGAGGACGTGCGTGCTGATCCCGGCCATGGTTTTCGACTTTCCTGATGATGGGTCGGAGACGGCGGGGCGCCCTCAACTTCCGCGGTAGTACGAGTAGCCCCAGGGCGAGAACAGGATCGGCAGGTGGTAGCGCTGTGTGACGTCGCGGACGACGAAGCGCACCGGCACCAGGCCGAGGAAGTTCGGGCTCGGCAGCTTGACGCCGAGCGCCTGGAAGTAGGCCTCGACATGCAGCAGCAGCTCGTAACGGCCGGCCTTGAGCGCGTCGTCCACCAGCAGCGGGTCCGCAGGCCGTCCGGTCGGCGAGGTCGTCACGGTCTTGAGCGGGCGGTAGCCGTCGCCGTCGCGGATCGACAGGTCGCAGACCATGCCGGCGCCGGGCGTGCCGTGGAAGTTGTCGATCGCATGCATCGTCAGGCGGGGTCCGAGGCCCGCCTGCGAGGTCGGCGCGACGGTGAGCGCGCCGGGCTTCTGCGGCGCGGGCGGGGACGTCTGCGCGAGGGCGCCGGTTGAGGCCGCAGCCATGCCGCCGGCTCCGGCGATGACGAGGGAGCGGCGCGTGAGCAAAGGTCGGTCCAAGGGTTCGGTCCTCGCGGGAGACGGTTCGGGCGACGGTTCGGGATGGGGGCAGGGGTCGGGGG
>NZ_VRUT01000239.1:0-5037 GCF_008039465.1 Methylobacterium sp. WL120
TGGTCCTCGTCCACGAGAACGAGGCGGTGTACCTGCCGATCGGCTCGATGCACCGGCTGGCCAACCCCGGCAAGATCCCCCTCGAGCTGATCGAGGTCCAGGTCGGCTCCTACACCGGCGAGGACGACATCATCCGCGTCGAGGACATCTACGGACGGTGAGGCGGCCCGCCCGGCGGGCGGCGAAGGCCGCCGCTCAGTCGCGCAGCATCGCGATCCAGGACGAGACCGGGTCGACGACGTAGGCCGCGACCGAGGCCGCCCAGGCGCGGGCGCGCGCCGGCAACGAGCGGGCGCCGCGGCCGGATGCGTCGTCGGTGCGCGCGGCCATCAGGGCCGCCACGACGGCGTCCTCGCGCGCCTTGCATTCGTCGAGGGCGTTGCGCTGCGAGCCGGCCCGCCCCTGCGTCGGCGACTGGTGAGCGTAGGCCTCGCGCACGCATCCGCGCCACGCCTGCTCCAGTGCGGCCGGGTCGGCCGGCCGCGGCGCCTCCGCGGCCGCGCCGGGCAGGATAGGCAGGGACAGGAGGGCAGCGAGGGCGAACATCCGCATGCTTGGCGGTATCGCCGATTCGCCCCCGCCTCGGCAAGAACGAAGCGGCAACACGATCGCGTGCCCGCGCGCCGTGTGAGGCGCGGACCCGATTTCGTGCCCCGTCCGCGCACGGCGACCGGCCGCTTAGGGGCGGATTAACCAAACACGCGCTCAATACGGATCAGTCGCAGTTCTCTCGATCCCCGCACGGCCGAGCCCCTCGGCCGGTCCACCGCCCGCGCTCCGTCGCGGGGGACGGACGGCGCGTGGCCGCGGGCGCCGCCTCAGCCTTCGCGTCCGAGTTCGAGTCCGCATGCCTCATCACATGCCGCATCCCCTGCCGCATCACCTGCGTTCCCACGGCGGCCACGCGCGTCCCGTTCGTCGCCGGCGCTCCCGCAGCCATCCGACCCTGCGCAACGCGCTGGCCGGCCTGCTCTGCCTCGTCACCCTCGGGGGCGTGCCGACCGGCGACGGGAAGCACCCGCGATCGCCGGGCGCGAATCTCCAGGCCACGAACCTGCAGGCCACGAACCCGCAGACCCGGAGCGCCGCCTCGACCGCCCTCGCGGCCCTGTTCGATCCCCGTCCGATGATGGGGCCGGACGTGCGCGCGAACCTTCGCGGCATCCCCCTCGGCACTGCGTTCGCCCCGACCGCCTCTCTCGCTCCGTCCCTCGCCCAGCCGGTGGCGGGCGTCGCGGCGGTGGAGCCCGCCGCGACACCCGCCACCGGGGCGGAGATCGTGCGGCAGGCCGAGGTCGCAAGCCAGGCGCAGCGCCCGCGTGAGATCCGAGTCCTCCGCCAGGCGCAGATCGTGCCGCTGCCGATGGCGCGCCCGGCGGATCTGATCGCCGCCCCCGTGCCGCAGCGCCTCGCCCTGCGCCGGGCGCCGCGCCGGGTGCCCGAGGCGGCGCCGGCGCCCACCGCCGAGACGCCGTCGTTCTTCGAGGAGCTGTTCGCCGCGCGCAAGGAATCCGGCCCGGCCCTGGCCTACGCCGCCCTGGAGAGACCCGGTCTCGACCGGTCGCGCGGCCGCCTGTTCCCCAGCCCCGACGCGGGCGCCGGCACGGCGATCTACGACATCAGCGCCCGCACCGTCCGCCTGCCCGGCGGCGAGGTGCTGGAAGCTCATTCCGGCCTCGGCGCCAGCATGGACCACCCGGACTTCGTGCACCTGCGGATGCGCGGCTCGACCCCGCCGGGCACCTACGACCTCACCGAGCGCGAGGCTTTGTTCCACGGCGTCCGGGCGATCCGCCTCAACCCGGTGGGCGGGTCTGCCGCCATCCACGGCCGCGACGGCCTGCTCGCCCACACCTACATGCTCGGGCCGAGCGGCGCCTCGAACGGCTGCGTGTCGTTCCGCAACTACGACCGCTTCCTGCAGGCGTTCCTGCGCGGCGAGGTCCGGCGCCTCGTGGTGGTCGCCGGCCGCGGCGACGGCCCGGCCCGGTTCGCAGCGAGCCGCTAGGGCGTTCCGAAGCGAGGCGGAGACCGGCTCGCATGAGGGCCACGCGACCGCGCAGCAGGTGAAGGCGGCGTCGCGGATCGGCCACACCCGGCGACGCGCTGCGAAAGCCGGATTGACGCGCGGTCCGCGCCCGACGCAACCTGTGCGCGAGGGTTCCTCATCGAGGATCAAAAGGGAACGCGGTGGGACGGAGCCTGGAAGGGCCTTCGTCGAAGCCGTGGCTGCCCCCGCAACTGTAAGCGGCGAGCCTTCCACCAACGCACGTCACTGGATGCGCCGCATCCGGGAAGACGGTGGCGGGCGACGACCCGCGAGCCAGGAGACCTGCCCTCGGTCGTGGTCACACGCGAAGCGCGTCGGGCGGGGTGCCCCGGCGGGTGTCGAAGCCTCATGCCGTCGGAGGGACGGCGCGGGGGATCGGCCTCGTTCGCGGTGACGTGCCACGTCGCGTCGCCCGAGGTCCCGTGTCCGTATCCCGTTTCGCTCCGCGCCTGCGCATCCTTCTGCTCGTCGTCGGCGCGGCCGTCCCGCCACAAGCCGTCCTGATGCGGTCCGCCCTGTCTCAGCCGGGCGTGGCCGAGGCCAACCTCGACGAGATCTCGGTCACGGCCGAGACCGTCGCTCCGGCCGCGACCGGCCCGGGGCCGGCGGCGAGCGCCGGCTACGTCGGCGGCACCACCGGCGTCGGCGGCACCCTCCGGTCGGTGGATGCCGCGAGCGCCGGGGTGATCTCCGGCGCCGAGATCAACAGCCGCCCGATCACCCGGCCGGGCGAGGTCCTCGAATCCGTGCCCGGCCTGATCGTCACGCAGCATTCGGGGGAGGGGAAGGCCAACCAGTTCTTCCTGCGCGGCTTCAACCTCGACCACGGCACCGACATCGCGATCGACGTGGACGGGATGCCGGTCAACATGCGCACCCACGCCCACGGCCAGGGCTACGCCGACATCAACTTCCTGATCCCCGAGCTCGTCGGCGCGGTGGAGTTCCACAAGGGGCCGTACTTCGTCCGCGACGGCGACTTCGCCTCCGCCGGCTCGGTGCGGATCGACTACCTCGACACCGTCGCGAAGTCCGTCGCACTGACCTCGTTCGGCTCGTTCGGCTACGCGCGTGCGCTGACGATCGCCTCGGCGCCACTCGGCCAGGGCAACCTGCTGGTGGCCGGCGAGGCGCAGGTCTACGACGGCCCGTGGGACGTGCCGGACGCCCTGCGCAAGCTCAACGGCGTCGTGCGCTACAGCCAGGGCACGGCGCTCGACGGGTTCTCCGTCACCGGCATGGCCTATGCCAGCCGCTGGACCGCGACCAACCAGATCGCGTCGCGCGCTGTGTCGGAAGGCCTGATCGGCCGGTTCGGTAGCCTGAACCCCAGCGACGGCGGTGATAGCAGCCGTTTCTCGCTCTCCGGCCGCTGGAGCATGACCGACGACACCGGCGTGACGCGGGCCTCGGCCTACGTGATCCGCCAGCAGCTCAACCTGTTCAACGACTTCACGTATTTCCTCAACGATCCGGTGAACGGCGACCAGTTCCACCAGCTCGACCAGCGCATCCTCGGCGGCGGCGAGGTGAGCCACGTCTTCCAGGGCGACCTCTACGGGCTGCCGATGGAGAACGAGATCGGCTTGCAGACCCGAACCGACTCGATCCGGGTCGGGCTGTTCAACACCACAAACCGGCAGTTCCGCTCCGGCGTCCTCGACGACCGGGTGCTGGAGGCGAGCGGGGCGTTCTTCTACGACAACCGCGTGCGCTGGACCGACTGGCTGCGCACCAGCGTGGGCTTCCGCGCCGACGGCTACTACGCCGACGTGGTCTCCGACACGGCGGCCAACAGCGGCAAGGCGCGGGACGGCGTCGTCAACCCGAAGCTCGGGCTGGTGCTGGGGCCGTGGGCCGACACCGAGCTCTACCTGAACTACGGCGGCGGCTTCCACTCGAACGACGTGCGCGGCGTCACCGCGACGATCGACCCGACGAGTTCGCTGTTCAACACGACGCGCTCGCCCTTCCTGGTGCCCTCGACCGGGTACGAGGTCGGCATCCGCAACCGCTCGATCGCCGGGCTTGAGACGGCGGTCGCGCTGTTCCGCCTCGACTTCGCGTCGGAGAACCTGTTCCAGGGCGACACCGGCACCACGGAGCCGAGCCGCCCGAGCCGCCGCTTCGGCGTCGAGTGGACCAACCGCTACGCGGTGACGCCCTGGCTGAAGCTGGAGGGGGACCTGACCGTCACCAACGCCCGCTTCTCGGACGTCGACCCGGCGGGCAACCGCATCCCCGAGGCGCCGACCACGATCGCGTCGGCCGGATTCACATTCGGCGAGGGCCTCGGCTGGTTCGGGTCGATGCGCCTGCGCTACTTCGGCCCGCGCCCGCTGATCGAGGACAATTCCGTGCGCTCGAAGCCGACGGCGCTCCTCAACGGCCGCGTCGGCTACAACTTCGACAACGGCTTCAGCCTGTCGCTCGACGTGTTGAACCTCACCAACGCCAAGTCCGACCAGATCACCTACTATTACGTCTCGCGCCTGCCCGGCGAAGGGGCGGACGGCGTCGCCGACCGGCACTTCCACCCGGTCGAGCCCACCGCCGTGCGGCTGACGCTGGCGGGGCGATTCTAGGCGACAGGGCCGCCGAAATCGGCGGTGCGCGGCGTCTGCCGCATTGACGGCGCGCCGGGCTGAGCCCTAGGCGTGGAGGCATGCGCATGTGGCGGCCAGATTGGCGGGTCTGCCGCGCGGTCATCGCCGTGACCGCGCTCTATGCGCTTGCCCTGCAGGCGGTGCTGGGCGGGATGACGACCGTCCGGACCTTCGATCCGGCGCACGCGCTCTGCCTGCAGGATGCCGGCGCCGACGGGCGAGGCCCGGAGCACGCCCCGCATCACGCGGACCACCTGGCCTGCTGCACCGCCGCGCAGGCGATGCCGACGGCGGACATGCCGGTTCCGGCCGACGTCGCGGTCGCCTGGTCCGCTCCCCCGGCGGTCGACGCCCCGTGGCGTCCCGTCCTCGCCGCCGCCC
>NZ_VRUT01000023.1:0-42724 GCF_008039465.1 Methylobacterium sp. WL120
TGCCGGCCTCCTCGGCGGCCGCCGCCACCGTGGTGGACTGGCCCGCGGTCTCGGCGGCGGTCGCGGTCAGGGTCCGGGCGGTGGCCTGCAGTTCGGTCGCCGAGGACGACACCATCCCGACGATGCCACCCACCGCCGCCTCGAAGTCGTCGGCCATCTGCCGCATCCCGGCCTTGCGCTGCGCCTCCGCCGCCAGCCGCGCGTCCGCCGTCTCCGCCTCCAGCTTGCGCGTGCGGATCAGGTTCTCCTTGAACACCTGGACCGCCGACGCCATCGCGCCGAGCTCGCTGCGCTCGCCGGTATGCGGCACCAGTACCGTGGTGTCGCCGGCCACCACCACGTCCATCACCCGCGCCATCCGCCGGACGGGCGCGGAGATCGTGGAGACCGACATCCAGCCGACCGCGACGGTGGTCGCCGCGACGAGGGCGAGGACGACGGCGATGGCGAGGCGGGCGCGCTCGCCCAACGCCTGCGCGACGGCGGCGCTGGTCTTGCCGGCGGCCTCGTTGAAGGCGAGGTCGGCCTTCAGGGCGGCGCGGGCGGCGTTGAGCGCCGGCAGCATTCCGTCGAGCACGTAGGCGGTGGCGCCCTTCGTGTCGGCGGCGTCGAGGCGGCGGATGAATTCTTCTCCCATGGCCGAGTAGGCCGGCACCGTCGCCTTCACCGCGTCCCACAGCGCACCCTCGCCGTCGCTGACGAGGCCGGCATAGGCGGCGATGTCGGACTCGATGTCGGCCATGCTGGCGCGCAGCCGCGGCAGGGATTGCGGCCGGCGCTCCTCGCTCGACAGCAGGTAGGCGAGCTGCCGGCTGCGCAGGGTCTCGAAGTTCGTGGCGAGCCGCCCGAGGGTGCGCGTCGATGGCAGTGCGTTGCCGCCGAGGTCGTCGGTGACCGCGCTGAGGGCGTGGATGCGCGAAAAGCAGAAGCCGCCCAACCCCGCCGTGAGGGCGAACAGCACCAGCACTGCGCCGATCAGGCGCGTTCGAATCGTGACATGCGCCAACATCGCGGAATCCTTGAAACGTCGGATCCTAGATTGCCGATCACGATTAAGATTGCCCTATAATGGCGCCACTATCCTTAATTAGGTAATAGTTCCTCCTGCGTTCAAGTATTTTTAATCTCGTCTTGGCGGCCACGTCGACGGGCTGGTCGCGCCCCGCCGACGTGGCGCGTGCTCTCACAGCCAGCGTCTTACGGGATCAGCCGGTCGGCCCGCAGGCGGGCGAACAGGTCGAAGAACGCGTCGTCGGTGGGCTGGTAGTCCAGGAACCCGAACCGGCGGCTCTTGCTCATGTCGGTGACCACCTCGATCGGCCGGCCGAGGTCGGCGTCGGTGTGCCAGGGCGAGGCGAGCTTCGCGAGGTCGGGCTCGGCGAGGCCGTGGCGGGCCGCGATCTCGGCCCAGACGGGGCCGTCCTCGGCCATCTGCGTCTCGAGCGGCCGCACGGTGCCGTCGAACGGCTCGGCCGCGATCCCGAACCATTCCGCGATCCGGCCCCACATCCAGCTCCATCGGAAGACGTCGCCGTCGACGACGTTGAAGTCCTCGTTGGCCGCGCGCGCCCTGGTCGAGGCCCAGAGCAGGTGGCGGGCGAGCAGCCGCGCGTCGGTCATGTCGGTCAGGCCGTTCCACTGCATCCCCGAGCCGGGGAAGCGGAACGGGCGGCCGGTCTCGCGGCAGAGCGTGGCGTAGGCGGCCAGCGTCGTGCCCATGTTCATGGCGTTGCCGACCGCCTTGCCGATGATCGTGTGCGGGCGGTGGACGCTCCAGGCGAAGCCGTCGCGGACCGCCGCCGAGAACACCGCATCCTCCTGCGCGTAGTAGAAGTTCTCCACGTCGAGCCGGCCCTGCTCCTCGCGGAACGGGGTCTGCGGCACGGCACCCTTCCCGTAGGCCTCGAACGGCCCGAGATAATGCTTCAGGCCGGTGACCAGGGCCACGTGCCGGAGCGAGCCCGCCGGGCGGAGCGCAGCGAGCAGGTTTTCCACCATCGCGCCGTTGACGCGGATCATCTCGGCCTCGGTGTCGCGGCGCATCCAGGTGGCGAGCACCACGTGGCTCGGCGTCAGGCCGGAGAGCGCCCGCTCGAGGGAGGCGGGGTCCTGCAGGTCGGCCGAGACCGGCGTGACGCCGTCCTGCGCCACGGGCTTGCGTGCCAGCCCCGCCACCTCCCAGCCCTCGGCGGAGAACCGTTCGGCGGCCGCGCTTCCGACGATGCCGCTGGCGCCCACGATCAGAACCGAACCCGTCATGCATGATCCTCGCTGCCGAGGGCCCGCGGCCCTCGTTTCGCGGGTTCAACCAGCGGGCGTGCGTTGCGTTGCAGCGAAGGGCGAAGACGCGCTCCGTCCCCCCTTCACGCCACCCGGTCGATCGCATCCCCGAGCACGCGGGCGATCTCGTCGATCTGGCCGTGTTCCAGGATCAGCGGCGGCGAGAGCGCGACGATGTCGCCGGTGACGCGGATCAGCAGGCCGCGCACGAAGCAATCCACGAACACGTCGTAGGCGCGCTTGCCGGGCGCGCCGGGGCGCGGTTCCAGCTCGATGCCGGCGATCAGGCCGATGGTGCGGATGTCGATCACGCGGTTGCGCCCGCGCAGGTCGTGCATCGCCGAGGCCCAGTCGTCGGCGAGTTCGGCCGCGCGGGTGAGCAGGCCCTCGTCGCGGTAGATGTCCAGCGTCGCGAGCCCCGCCGCGCAGGCCACCGGGTGGCCGGAATAGGTGTAGCCGTGGAACAGCTCGATCCCGTCCGGGCCGTCCATCAGGGCGTCGTGGACGTGGCGGCCGGCGAAGACCGCGCCCATCGGGATGGTGCCGTTGGTCAGCCCCTTGGCGGTGCAGACGAGGTCCGGCGTCACCCCGAAGAAGTCGGCGGCGAAGGGCGCGCCGAGCCGCCCGAAGCCGGAGATCACCTCGTCGAAGATCAGCAGGATGCCGTGGGCGTCGCAAATCGCGCGCAGGCGCTCGAGGTAGCCCTTCGGCGGCACCAGCACGCCGGTGGAGCCCGCCACCGGCTCGACGATGCAGGCCGCGATGGTCTCGGCGCCGTGGAGCGCGACGAGGCGCTCGAGGTCGTCGGCGAGTTCCGCCCCGTGCTCGGGCTGGCCCTTGGTGAAGGCGTTCTTCGCCGGATCGTGGGTGTGGCGCAGGTGGTCGGCGCCGGGCAGCGTCGGGAAGGCCCGCCGGTTCGAGACGATGCCGCCGACCGAGATGCCGCCGAAGCCGACGCCGTGGTAGCCGCGCTCGCGCCCGATCAGCCGGGTGCGGGTGCCCTGTCCGACGGCCCTCTGGTAGGCCAGCGCGATCTTGAGCGCGGTGTCGACCGATTCCGAGCCCGAGCCGGTGAAGAACACCCGGTCGAGCTTCTTTCCTCTCGGCCCGGGGGCGATCTCGGCCAGGCGTTCGGCGAATTCGAACGCGATCGGGTGCCCCATCTGGAAGGTCGGGGCGAAGTCCATCGTCGCGAGCTGGCGCTCGACCGCGCTCGCGATCCCGCGCCGCCCGTGCCCGGCGTTGCAGCACCACAGACCCGCCGTCCCGTCGAGCACCTGCCGGCCGTCGTCGGTGGTGTAGTGCATGCCGTCGGCCGCCACGAACATCCGCGGCGCCGCCTTGAACTGGCGGTTGGCGGTGAACGGCATCCAGAACGCCTCCAACGCGGGCGCGTTCTTCCGCGCAGGCGCATCCGTCGGTGCGTTCAGGTCGGACATGGATGGCTCCTCGGTGCGGGGCGGGATGCGCGGGGGCTCGGATCCCTGGGCTCGCCGGTAGGGGAACCGGTTTTGCGCGCCGCAACAAGTGCTTTTGATGCAGGCGGCCCACGCCCGACATGCGACGCGCGACGGCTGCGCGGCCGAGGCGATGACCAGGGCGTCAGTGAGAAACGCGACGCTTCCGTCAGGCGACCGTCCAGGGATCGATGACGGTGATCCCGCAGCCGGTGAAGTCCCGAACGTTGCGCGTCGCGAGCCGCGCGCCGCGCGACCGAGCGATCGCCGCGATCTGGCCATCGATCGGACCGATCGGCTAGCCGGCCTTGCGCCGCCCGATGGCAATCTCGGGATAGGCCGCGGCGGCATCGCCGTCGAAGGGCAAGACCCGTCCCGCCATCTCGACCTCGAAGATCGTTCGTGCCGCCGCCATCAACCCATCGCGCCGCCGACCCTCCGGGAGGAGGACGAGGCCGTAGAAGATTTCAGCCTGCGTCAGGGGCGTGGTGAACAAGCCCGCGATCGGTCGCAGCGCGAACCAGGCCAGGAGCTTCGGCTCGGGGCTGGGCCGCATCAACTCGAAGAGGACGTTGGTGTCGAGAACGATCACGCCTCGAAGTCCGGCGGCTCCCGGCCGGGTTCGCGTGGCACGTCCGGCAGGTCGACGCCGCCGAGCGCCGCGAAACGCTCATAAATCGCCCGGCCGAGATCGCGGGGGCGGGGAACTTCGCTGGAAAGGGCGGAGCGCAGGATGTCGCGCGCCTCGTCTTCCATCGATCGGCCGTGCATCGCGGCGCGGACGCGGAGGCGTGCCTTGAGCGCGTCGTCGATGTTGCGGATCGTCATCACGGCCATGGGCACGCCCGTCGGTCAATGACTGCAAATGATCCGTCGATGGATGCTTCGGCAACGCGCCTTGCGCGCGGGGCTTCGGCGGGTGCCTCTTCCTTGCTCGGATCGCGGGTTAGCACACCCGGGGGAGCCGATCCACGCGCAACCGTGATGCGGCGGCGCTATGATGGCGCGGCCGGGCTGGCGACGAAGGAGCGGGGAGGAAGCGATGCTGTATCACGTCAGGATGGAGGTCCATCCGCCCACGCACCTGCCGCCGGCCGAGTTCGACCGGTTGAAGGCCGAGGAGAAGGCGCAGGCGCAGGCGCTTCAGGAATCGGGCCGGTGGGTGCATCTCTGGCGCATCGCCGGGCAGTACGCCAACATCAGCGTGTTCGACGTGGCCGACCACGACGAGCTCCACGCCATCCTCTCCAGCCTGCCACTCTTCCCGTTCATGAGCGTGGCGGTGACGCCGCTGGCCCGGCATCCGTCGGCGATCTGAGCCGGCCTTGGTCCGACGCGCGACGGCACCCTTCCCCGTCTCCCGGGTCGCGGAAGGCAGGCGCGGGACGACGGGGAGGTGAGGGACGCGCGGGCTACCCGTCCGCCTACGGGTTCGTCACCAGCTTGCAGGTGCTCTGCGCCAGCGGCTGGAAGGCCTCGTCGCCGGGGATGGTCTTGAGGATCGTGTAGAAATCCCACGGGCTCTTCGACTCGGCCGGCGTCTTCACCCGCGCCAGGTACATGTCGTGCACCATGCGGCCGTCGGGGCGCAGCTTGGCGTTGCGGGCGAAGGCGTCCTCGATCGGCAGCTCGCGCATCTTGGCCATCACCGCGAGGCCGTCGTCGGTGCCCGCCGCCTCGGCCGCCTTGAGGTAGTGCAGCACCGCCGAGTAGTCGCCGGCCTGGACCATGGTCGGCATCCGGCCGCCCATGCGCGCGCCGAAGCGCTGGGCCAGCGCGCGGGTGCGGTCGTCGAGGTCCCAGTAGAAGCCCGTCGTCAGGATCATGCCCTGCGCCGCCTTCAGGCCGACCGAGTTGACGTCGGTGAGGAAGATGTTGAGCCCGCCGAGCGACTGGCCGCCCTCCGCGATGCCGAACTCGGCGGCCTGCTTGATGGTGTTGATCGTGTCGGCGCCGGCGTTGGCCATGCCGATGATCCGGGCGCCCGAGGCCTGCGCCTGGATCAGGTAGGACGAGAAGTCGGCGTTCGGGAACGGGTGCTTGACCGAGCCGAGCACGGTGCCGCCCTTCGCCTTCACGACGCGGGTGACCTGGGCCTCGAGGTCGTGCCCGAAGGTGTAGTCGGCGGTGATGAAGAACCAGGTGTTCTTCGGGTCGTCCGCGAGCGCCGCGGCGGTGCCGGCCGCCAGCGCGTGCGTATCCCAGGACCAGTGCGCCCCGGTGGGCGAGCAGGCGGCGTTGGTGAGCGCCATCGAGCCGGCGCCGGAATTGACGTCGACCTTGCCCTTGGCGCGGGCCACCTCGCGCACCGCGAGCCCCGCCACCGACGAGTTCGTGTCGAAGATCGCGTCCACCCCTTCCGTGTCGAACCAGCGGCGGGCGATGGTCGAGGCGATGTCGGCCTTGTTCTGGTGGTCGGCGAAGATCAGCTCGACCTTGCGGCCGCCGACGGTCTTGCCGAAATCCTCGATCGCCAGCTGCGCCGCCGTCACCGAGCCCTTGCCGGCGAGGTCCGAGTAGCCGCCGGACATGTCGGTCAGCACGCCGATCTTGATGCCGCCGTCGGCGTATTGCGCGCGGGCCGGGGTGGCCGCGAGGCCACCTGCGAGCAGCGCTGCGGCGAGCGCGGAGGCCGGGATGATGCGTGTCACGGAGGGTCCTCCCGAGGGCTGGCGGCGCGAGGCCGCTCCGCGTGCCCATGCGCGGAAGCGGTGGTGCGGCCTCCCCCGGTTGGCGGGTCGTCCCGCGTCCGGAGGCAGGCCGGTGCCGTGCGCGCAATCCGCCAGGAGAACGGCGGCGCGCGGCGGGTCGGCGTTCTTCTTATAGTTGCGTCCCGCTCGCCGATCGCGCCCGGCCGGGTCGAACCAGTGAGAACGCTTGCCCGGTGTCAGGGCCCGCCGGCGCCGCGCGCCCTGCGCCGCGTTACACCTGGCGCATCGAAAACATCAGCCGCGCGCCCGGAGCCGCCATGCCGTTCATCATCGAGACCTTCGACAAGCCCGGCCACCAGCACCTGCGCCGCGAGGCCCGGGCCGAGCACCTCGCCTTCCTGGAAGCCCAGGCCGCGTTGCTGCTCGCCTGCGGCGCCAAGCTCGCCGACGACGGGTCGGATGCGGGCGGCGGCCTCTACGTCGTCGACGTGGAAACCCGGGCGGAGGCGGTAGCCTTCATCGCCGAGGACCCGTTCGCGAAGGCCGGCCTGTTCGAGCGGGTGGCGATCCAGCGCTGGCGCAAGGCCTACCTCGACGGCCGCAGCTACCTGAAGCCTCAAACCTACCTGAAGCCTCAAACCTAGCTGAAGCCCCAAGCCTAGCCGAAACCGTAGAGCGCGCGCGGGTTCTCGACGAAGAGCTTCTGGCGCCGTCCTTCGTCCGGCACCCAGTCGGCCATCAGGTCGAGGAGCGTCGAGAGCTTCGGCGGCCCGTCCCAGGCGGCGACGTGCGGCCAGTCCGAGCCCCACAGGCAGCGCTCCGGCGCGGCGTCGTTGAGCGCGCGGGCGAAGGGGATGGTGTCGACGTAGGGCGCGCCCGCGACCGAGGTGCGGAACGCGCCCGAGAGCTTCACGAAGGCGCCGTCGCGCACCAGCGCCACGAGGGTGGAGAAGCCTTCGTCCGAGAGGCCCGCCGAGGTCGGCATGTGGCCCATATGATCGACGACGAACGGCACCGGCAGCCGCGAGAGCCGTGCGGCGAGCGGCGGCAGGCTGCGCGCGTCGATCAGGAACTGCAGGTGCCAGCCCATCTCGCGGGCGAGCGCGCCGTAGGCCTCGACTTGATCGAAAGCGATGCCGCCGCCGTAGAGCACGTTGAGGCGCAAGCCCACCACGCCCGCCGCCTTCATCGCGGCGAGGTCCCGCTCGGGCAGGCCGAGGGGGATCACGGCGACGCCGCGCAGGCGCGCGGGGTCGGTCGCCAGGGTCTCCAGCAGCAGCCGGTTGTCGGTGCCGTGGACGCTGACCTGGACCAGCACGCCGTGCGCCATGCCGGTGGCGTCGAGCATCGCGCGGTAGGCCGCCGCGGGCGCGGCCGGCGGGGTGTAGCTGCGGTTCTCCACGAACGGATAGGCCGGCGGCCGGCCGATGACGTGGGCGTGGGTGTCGACCGCGCCCGCCGGCACGGCGTAGCGCGTCGGCCCGGATGGGGTCGGATCGGGGGCGGGGCAATCGCGGATCGGGGTCATGGCGTCCTCTCGTCCGGGCTCGACGCGTCTTCCCGCCCCAGCAGAGGGGGCGGGGATGCAAGGGCTTCTTCGCCCCTTAACCGTCCACGTGCAGCACCTTGCCCCGCGTCTCCGGCAGGGCGAAGGCGGCCAGGAAGAACACGCCGTAGGCGCCGGCGGCGAAGACCGCGATCGCCGAGGCGAGGCCGATCGACTTGGAGAGCTCGCCCACGAGGTACGGGAACAGCGCGCCGAGGCCCCGGCCGAAATTGTAGCAGAAGCCCTGGCCCGATCCCCGAAGCCGCGTCGGGTAGAGCTCGGTGAGGAAGGCGCCCATCCCCGAGAAGTAGCCGGAGGCGAAGAAGCCCAGCGGAAAGCCCAGAACCCACAAAACCGCGTTCGAGAGCGGCAACTGGGTGTAGGCGACGATGACGAGGATCGCGCCGACGGAGAAGATCAGGAACAGCGGGCGCCGCCCGAGCCGGTCGGCGAGCCAGGCGCCGACGAGATAGCCGGCGAACGAGCCGACGATCAGCGCCGAGAGGTAGCCGGTGGAGGAGACGATCGACAGGCCGCGCTCGGTGGTGAGGTAGCGCGGCAGCCAGGTGGTGATGGCGTAGTAGCCGCCCTGGCAGCCGGCCGCGGCGAGCGAGGCGAGGATCGTCGTGCGCAGGAGCGGGCCGGCGAAGATCTCCCAGAGCTTGGGCTGCTCCCCGGCCGCGCGCGCCTTGGCGCGGGTCTCGGCGGCGACCTTCGGCTCCTCGACGTAGCGGCGGAGGTAGAACACCAGCAGCGCCGGGAACGCGCCGATCACGAACATCCAGCGCCATGCGTTCTCGGGCGGCAGATAGGAGAACAGCACCGCCTGAGACAGCACCGCCAGGCCCCAGCCGATCGCCCAGCCGGACTGGACCGAGCCGACCGCCCGGCCGCGATACTGCGCCCGGATGGTCTCGCCCATCAGCACCGCGCCGGCCGCCCACTCGCCGCCGAAGCCGAGGCCCAGCAGCGCGCGGGCGACGAGCAGTTGCTCGAAGTTCTGCACGAAGGCGCAGACCAGCGAGAAGAACGAGAACCACAGGATGGTGATCTGCAGCGTCAGCACACGACCGATGCGGTCGGCGACGAACCCGGCGATCCACCCACCCAAAGCCGAGGCCAGCAGCGTGACGGTGGCGGCGAGCCCTGCCGTGCCGGGGTCGACCTTCCACAGGCTGATGATCGTGCCGATCACCAGCGGGTAGATCATGAAGTCCATGCCGTCGAGCGCCCAGCCGGCGGCGCAGGCCCAGAAGGTGCGCCGCTCGGTGAGGTTCATGCTCCGGTAGAACGCCCCGAGGCTCGCATCCTCGATCGGCACCACGTCGAGGGGTTTGGAGGTTCCCGGTCCCGAAGCCGCCGCCATGATTTCGTCCCCGCGCCCCTGATGCGCGATCCTGGCGTGGATCGGGACGCGCGGACAAGGGCGGGGACGGCGCCGGGCGGGGACAAGGGCGGCGTTTGTCGCCCGCGGCTGTTCAGGCGGCGGCGCCGACGTCGAACTCGACATGTATGCGATCGTGGGGGAACGTCACGCCGGCCTCCGACCGATCGACGATTCCGGCGTCCGAGAGCGTCACGACGTCCCGATGCACGGCCTGGACGTCGCGGCCGACGCGGCGGGCGACTGCGCGGATGGCGAGCGGCCCCTGGCCCGCCATCGCCTTGACGATCGTCAGGCGGGCAGGCGCCAGGACGCGGTGCATCTCGTCGTAGCTGGCAAAGTAGATCGCCGGCTCGGCTACCGAGGTGCGCCCCGCCACGGCTCCGGCGGCCGCCTCGAGAAACCGGGTCCTCGCATCCGCCATGGAGCCGATGCCGACCGTCAGGGTGCTCATGTCGATATCCTCCGCGAGCCGACCGTAGCTGCACGGACGAGCCATGAGGAGGCGGCTCCGTCACCATCGACGGAGGCCGCGCTTGGGCCTTCATCTTACCCATGCCCCCTCATCCTGAGGTGCCCCTTGCCCTGGCAAGGGGCCTCGAAGGAGGCCTCCAGAACGCGCTGCGATCCCTGGAGGTCTCCTTCGAGGCTTCCGCTTCGCGGAAGCACCTCAGGACGAGGCGGTGGACGGGAAGACGGGGCTCAAGCTGGCGGGCGGCCGCCGACCAACGTCGGCTCCGGCGTGGTGCGCTCGGGGAACAGCGCCTGCAGGTCGCGCAGCTTCGGGGCGTCGTTGGCGGCGATGTAGGGGTGGTTCGGGTGGCTCGCCATGAAGTCCTGGTGGTAGCCCTCCGCCGGATAGAAGGTCGCGCCGGGCTCGATCCGGGTGGCGATCGGCCTTGCGTAGGCGTGGACGGCGTCGAGCTGCGCGATGTAGGCCTTGGCCACCGCCGCCTGCTCCGTGTCGGCGGGGAAGATCGCCGAGCGGTATTGCGGGCCGGAATCGGGGTCCTGGCGGTTCACCTGCGTCGGGTCGAGGGCCACCGAGAAGAAGATCCGCAGCAATTCGTCGTAGCGGATCACCGCCGGATCGTAGGTGACGCGCACCGCCTCCGCATGGCCGGTGCCGCCTGTGCTGACTGCGCTGTAGCGGGCGTCCGCCGCGTCGCCGCCGGCATAGCCCGACACCGCTTGGCGCACGCCGCGCACGTGCTGGAACACCCCCTGCACGCCCCAGAAGCAGCCGCCGGCGAGCGTCGCGGTGCGCAGGCCGGCCTCCTTGGCGGTCACGGCCGCTTCGGGCAGGCGGCGGCCGGGCTCCTCCGCGTGGGCGAGGCCGCGCAGCGAGAACGCGCCGGCCATCAGGGCGAGTCCCGCGACCGTGGCGAGCGCGACGCCGCTCCGGCCGGACCGTTCGGGTTTCAGGGACATGGCGGTCTCCGTCGGGATCGGGTGATGCGGGGCGGTGATCGCGCGCCCATCCGGTCTTTTCGCTGGCGACGGGCGCGCGGTTACGCGGTTCCGCCGAGGGCGAACAACGGCGAAAATCGCCGGCCTCATGGCGGCCGCGCGCCGCGTAACCGGTGGCGAAACCCGGTCGAAGGGGCTGCATCGGGACGACGGTGTCCCGTCCTCAAGGATGTCCGATCATGCGCCACCGCCTCGCCGCCACCGCCTCCCTACTGCTCGCCGCCTTCGCTCTGTCGGCACCGGTCCACGCCGCCGAATCGATGTCGAAGGACGCGATGATGAAGAAGGACTCCATGGCCAAGGATTCGATGCACAAGGATTCGATGGCCAAGGAGTCCGGGCACAAGGACTCCATGCACAAGGACGCGATGAGCAAGGACGCGATGAAGGCCGACCCGATGAAGAAGTAGGGTCCTGCGCCCGCGGCCGGCGCCGGCCGGCCGCGGATCGAGCGGCGGCGCGGGCGCCGTCCGCCTCCGATCGGAACAAATCGTCGTGGGTCCTCCGGATTCGCCGGGTCCGGACCCTTGAACGGGCATGCGGATGCGGGCAGCGTCTGCGCGATCTTCGATCCGAGGGCACCCCGCGTGAGCCAAGCCGTCCCCCTCGCGGAGAAAGACGGCCTTCCGGTCGCCCCCGTCGCGCGAAAGCCCGGGGCCGTGCAGCACGCGGCCGGCCCGGCGCTGACGTTGGGGGCCCTCGGCGTCGTCTACGGCGACATCGGCACCAGCCCGCTCTACGCCTTCAAGGAGGCGGTGAAGGCCGGCATCTCCGGCGGGGCGCCCGTCGCGGCGGCGGCCACCGGCGCGGTCTCGCTGATCCTGTGGTCGCTGATCCTGATCGTCTCGCTGAAATACGCGGTGCTGATCCTGCGCGCCGACAACCGCGGCGAGGGCGGCATCGTCGCGATGCTGGCGCTGCTCGGCGCCCGCCACGCCAAGGCCGGCACCTGGCAGGCGCTGCTGCTCGTCGTCGGGCTGATCGGCGCGGCCTTGCTCTACGGCGACGGCGCGATCACCCCGGCGATCTCGGTGCTGTCGGCGATCGAGGGGCTGAAGGTCGACGCGCCGGTGCTGACGCCCTTCGTCGTGCCGCTGACGATCCTGATCCTGATCGGCCTGTTCCTGGTGCAGCGGAAGGGCGTGACGGTGATCGGCCGGGTGTTCGGCCCGGTGATGCTGGTGTGGTTCACGGTGCTGGTGCTGCTGGCGGTCCCCGCGATCTGGCAGGCGCCGCAGATCCTGGCGGCGGCCAACCCCTGGCGGGCGGTGGACTTCCTGTTCCATGCCGGCTGGCACGTGTCGTTCCTGATGCTCGGCGCGGCCTTCCTCGCGGTCACCGGCGGCGAGGCGATGTATGCCGACCTCGGGCATTTCGGCGCCCCGGCGATCCGCACCGCCTGGTTCGGCCTCGTGCTCCCGGCGCTGCTGATCCACTATTGCGGGCAGGGCGCGCTGCTCATCGCCGAGCCGGACGCCATCGAGAACCCGTTCTACCGGCTCGCGCCGGACTGGGCGCACTATCCCCTCGTGGCGCTGGCCACCATGGCCACGGTCATCGCCTCGCAAGCGGTGATCTCGGGCGTGTATTCGCTGACGCAGCAGGCGATCCAGCTCGGCTTCATGCCGACGATGCGGGTGGTCCACACCGACCGGGACGAGCGCGGGCAGATCTACGTGCCGGCGGTGAACTGGCTGCTCGCCCTCGCCACCCTCGTGGCCGTCGTCGTGTTCGGCTCCTCCGATGCGCTGGCCGGCGCCTACGGCATCGCCGTCTCGGCGCTGATGGGCATCACCACGCTGCTCGCCGCGCTGATCGCCCTGCGCTGGGGCTACAGCCTGGCCGCGGTGCTCGCGGTCAACGGCTTCTTCCTGGCCATCGACCTCGTGTTCCTGGCGGCCAACAGCACGAAGCTGCTCGAGGGCGGCTGGTTCCCGCTGGTGCTCGCCTTCACGGTAGCCTTCTTGATGCTGACCTGGATGAAGGGCAACCGGGTGCTGGAGGCGGTGCGCGAGCCCCTGCGCCAGAAGGAGGACGCGTTCCTCGCCCGCCTCGCCTCGCATCCTCCGGTGACGCTGCCCGGCACCGCCGCCTTCCTGTCGGCGGCGAGCGAGGGCATCCCGATGGCGCTCGGGCGCCTGGTGGAGCGCAGCCGCTGCCTGCACGAGCGCATCCTGCTGATCACCGTGATCTACGAGGAGGAGCCGATCGTGCCGGCCACGCAGCGTGCGCAGGTGACGCTCGTGGCCTCGGGGATCCGCAAGGCGATCTCGCAGTACACGCCGGGCATGGAGCGCGTGGTGCTGCATTACGGCTTCATGCAGACGGCCTCGATCCCGGAAGGGCTGCAATGCGCGGTGGCCAGCGGCCTGCTGCCGGCGGAGTTCATCGAGGACATCACCTACTTCGTCGGCCACGAGGCGATCATCCCCTCGCCCACCAACCCCGGCATGTACAGCTGGCGCGAGGGCCTCTACGCCTTCATGAAGCGCAACGCCGAGCGAACCGGCGCGCATTTCGGGCTGCCGACGCGACAGGTGGTCGAGGTGGGGACCGAGATCGAGATCTAGACGGCTCGTCGTCCGTCCCTCCCCCGCGGAGGGGGAGGGCGCGCATCCGTCTCAATCCACCGCGAGCCGATAGCCCACGCCGCGCACGGTCTGCAGGAAGGTCGGGTTGGCCGGGTCGACCTCGGTCTTGCGGCGCAGGCGGTTGATCTGCACGTCGATGGTGCGCTCGGCGGCCAGCCCCCCGGCGCCGGCCAGCGCCTCGCGCTCGACGTTGGCGCCGTGCGCGCCGGCCAGGATCGTCAGGATCTCGCGCTCGCGCTCGGTGATGCGGATCATCTCGTCCTCGCGCCTCAGCTCGCCGCGCTCGATCCGGTAGGAGAACGGCCCGAACGTCACCACGTCGCCGGTGCCGGTGTCGCGGCGGGGGCCGGACGCCCGGTTGATGATGTTGGTGAGCCGGAGCGTCAGCTCCCGCGGCTCGAACGGTTTCGGCAGGTAGTCGTCGGCGCCGATCTCCAGCCCCATCACCCGGTCGTTCGGGTTGGAGCGGGCGGTGAGCATCAGGATCGGCACGCGCGAGGTCTCGCGCACGCTGCGGGCGTAGGCGAAGCCGTCCTCGCCCGGCATCATCACGTCGAGCACCATCGCGTCGAAGACCAGGCTCTGGGCCTTGGCCCGCGCCTCCGCGGCGCTGGCGGCGGCGGTGACCCGGAACCCCTGCTCGGCGAGGTAGCGGGCGAGCAGCTCGCGTAGGCGCCGGTCGTCGTCGACCACGAGGACGTGCGGCGCGCCGTCGGAGAGCTCGGTGCGGGCGTGGGCGGCCATCAGGCGGCCCCGCCGCCGCGACGCGCCATCAGGCGGCGGACGACCGCGCGCTCGTCGGGTTCGATCATCGCCATCAGGAAGCTCTCGGGGGCGGCGGCGTCCTCGGGCGAGGCCAGCGCCCGCGCCAGGCGCCGCGCCTGCACGCGGGTGAGGTCGGCGGCCAGGCGCTGGCCGCTCTCGGTGCAGGTGAGCAGACGCTGGCGCCGGTCGCTCGTGCCCGGGCGCTGGGCCACGTAGCCCTGGCCGATCAGGTCCTTCAGCACCCGGTTCAGGCTCTGCTTGGTGATGCGCAGGATGTCGAGCAGCTCGGCGATGGTCAGGCCGGGATAGCGGTCGACGAAGTGCAACACCCGGTGGTGCGCCCGGCCGAAGCCGTACTCGGCCAGGATCCGGTCCGGGTCTCCGACGAAGTCGCGATAGGCGAAGAACAGCAGCTCGATCAGGTCGTCGCTGCTGCAGGCGGCCGGCGCAGCGGCGGCGTCGTGCTCGCGGGCTGCCGGCGCGCCGGATTCGTCGCGTTCGCGGAGGGCGGGGGATGTCACGTGCGGCCCGTGTCCCGTTGCGGCGCGAAGGGCAGGAAGGACGGTCGGCGTCGGAGGGGTCGACGCCGAAGCGATATACGTCAGTGTCGTTGACATATTCCAGGCCGGTTGATACCCGTCAACCCCGCTCGAGCCGCCGTGGTGCGGCCCGCCGACATCGTCCCCGCCGAAGTGCCCGTGCCTACGGGCCGCGACGATTTCCAGGAAGACCCCCCATGTCCGTGATCCCGTTCGACGAGCGCGAGGGCACCATCTGGTTCGACGGCGCCATGGTGCCGTGGCGGGACGCCAAGATCCACGTGCTGAGCCACGGCCTGCATTACGGCTCGTCGGTGTTCGAGGGCGAGCGCGCCTACGGCGGCGTGATCTTCAAGAGCCTCGCCCACGCCGAGCGCCTGCGCCGCTCCGCCGAGCTGCTCGACTTCGCCGTGCCCTATTCCGCCGCCGAGATCGTCGCGGCCAAGGAGGCTGTGCTGAAGGTCAGCGGCCTCCAGGACGCCTACCTCCGCCCGGTCGCGTGGCGCGGCTCGGAGATGATGGGCGTCTCGGCGCAGGGCAACACCATCCACCTGGCGATCGCCGCCTGGGAATGGCCGAGCTACTTCGACGCCGCCACCAAGATGAAGGGCATCCGCCTCGACGTCGCCGACTACCGCCGGCCCGATCCCCGCACCGCCCCCTGCGCCTCGAAGGCGGCGGGCCTGTACATGATCTGCACGATCTCCAAGCACCGGGCCGAGAACAAGGGCTACGCCGACGCGCTGATGCTCGACTTCGAGGACAATGTCGCCGAGTGCACCGGCGCCAACGTGTTCTTCATCCGCGACGGGGCGATCCACACCCCCACCGCCGACCGCTTCCTCAACGGCATCACCCGTCAGACGGTGATGGATCTGGCCAGCCGCCGCGGCATCGCGGTGACCGAGCGCCGCATCCGTCCCGAGGAGATGGCCGATTTTTCGGAGTGCTTCATCACCGGCTCGGCCGCGGAGGTCACGCCGGTGGCCGAGATCGGTCCCTACCGCTTCGTGCCCGGCGCCATCACCCAGACGCTGATGGACGATTACCTCGCCGAGGTGCAGCCTCAAGCCCGAGCAGCTTGAGCGGGGAAGAAGCTCGAGCGGCCCGAGGGGAAGAAACGCGCGAGCGGCTTGAGTGGGAAGGCACGGCGGTCCGATGGGGCCGCCGTTTTCGTCTCGTCCCACCCGCGCTTCATCCCTCGTGCCGGTGAGGCGCGGGTCCCCTCTTCCGTTCGGGAGAGGGGTCCGCGCCAGCGACTCCACCGATCCGTCCGGGGCCATTTGCGGAAGACGTGTGAACACGACAGCTCGCACGGCGTTCGTGTTGCTTCGTGAGGCGACCGCGATGATGCGCGGTATGGGTCCCGGCCGACCAAATGCGCCCGCTCGACACGCCTTCGCGCGGAAAGCTGCGGGCCGGACATCCTATCCCCAGGCGGTTCTCGCCAGCGAGGAACCGTGTCGGTCCGGGCTGCGTTCTAACGGAACATTCCAAGAACGCATGAGTGTCCGATGACCAAGGCCGCCGCCAAGTCCGATGCGAAGTCCAGCCCCAAGGCTGACACCCAGTCCGCCTCGAACGAGAACCCCAAGACCGACCCGAAAGACGTGTCGAACCAGATCAAGGATCCCGATCAGTGGACCACCGGCGGCGAGCCGATGACCGGCGCGCAGGCCTCCTACCTTAAGACCCTGTCCGAGGAGACCAAGGAGCCCGAGGCGTTCGATCCCGACATCGACAAGGCCGAAGCCTCCAAGCGCATCGACGCCCTGCGCAAGGAAGCCGGCCACGGCTGAGCGGGCAGGGGCACCCGGGACGCCTGACGGCGCGGTGCAGCGCCTAGCGCATCCCCTCACCCCAACCCTCTCCCGTACGGGAGAGGAAACTTCGCGGTGCTTCGCCTGACCTGTTCGGTGGCGGGCGCGCGCACCTGGAGGAGCCTTAGGGGCTTGTGAAAGAACGAAATCTGCCGGGCGTTCAGTAATGCTCCGCGCTCGGCGGCACCAGCCGTTTATCCTTCAAATCTTATCTCGCTCAGGCCGGTTGCCGGCGATGGGTTTAAAACATCGGCAAGGTGGCGTGGGTTAGGATCGTTTCAGGCCGGTTCGGCGAAGGAAAGCGATCATTGATGTCGGGGCCGGTCGTCGAAATGCCGGAGAGGGCTGGGACCGCCTCTCCGATACGCCGCTTCGCCGCCGATGTGCGCGGTGCGACGAGCATCGAGTACGCCCTGATCGCCGGATTCGTCTTCCTGGTCGCGGTCGGCAGCATCCGCCTCTACGCCTCCAGGGTTGGCCAAGTCTACGCGACCATCGGCAACACCATCAGCCAGAACTGAGACAGCCTCAACGCGCGCCTGGCCGCCCCTTGCGCTGCCTGTGCGAGGCGTCCGGCGATTCGGGCGCGTGTGGGGCTTTAGGGTCGGCGCCGGCTTTCGTTGCGCCCGCCTTGGCCGGATCGGCCTCGGTCCAGAACGCCTCGAACAGCCCCTGCATCGCCCGCACGTTCTGCTCCTGGACCTCGGCGCCGGTCTTCAGCATCTGCTCGAACATGCCGGGCGTCGCGTCGGCCTCCGGCTTCGGCGCGGCCCGGGCAGCCTGCGGCTTCGCCGGCTGAGGTCTGGCCGGCTGAGGTTTGGTCGCCTCCTGGGCGGGCACGAAGGCCTTCATCATCTCGGCCCAGCCCGGTGCGACCGCGAAGGGCGAGGGCGCCGGGGCGAGCGCCGCCTTGGCCTCCGGAGCCTGCTGGTTCAGCAGCATGTGGACGATGCTCGCCACCACCGCGCCGGCCATCATCGGTAGCATCTGGCGCAGCACCTGCGAGCCGACGCCGCTCGCCGACGAGGCCTGCTGCAGGATCGCCTGGGTCAGGGCGGGCGAGCCGAACATCTGCCCGAGCATGCTTTCGGCCGGGCTCGCGGCGGGCCGTGCACCGCCCATCCCGAACATCTGCGACAGGCCGGTCGGGTCGGGCATGGCGCTGCGCTGCAGCCCCAGCGCGAAGGCCGGCATCAGGGCCTCCATGGCCCTGCGCGTCTGCTCGGGGGTGAGGCCGAACTGCTGCGCGACATTCTGCATCCCGGCGCCGTTCTGGGCCTGAAGCATGTCGAGCGGGTTGAACATCGCGCACGGCCTTGGTCTGTTCGCCACGCGACATCCCACTTCGGGCCGCGCGGACGAAGTCTAGACCCTTATCGACGCCGCTGACCAGTTGCCGGCGCGGGGTCCGGTCGCGGGGCGGGACGATCGGGCCGCGCATCCGCCGCGGATCGCGTGAAAACTAGACCAGCGCGCCACCCTGTGCGGGCCCCGCGGCCATCGCCGCCTCGGGATCGCGCGGGCGCACGGGCGCGACGGCGTCGCGCTCGAGCAGCGTCACGGTGCGGACGGCCATGAGGATGCCGGCCACGCCGAAGGCGAGGGAGCCGATTCCGACGCCGGCGAGGACCCCGCGCGGGCCGTACAACGCGGCGCCCGCGAGCGCCAGCGGCATCGTGCCCAGGGTCGCCCGGCCCCAGTTGAGCAGGGTCGAGCGGAACGGGAAGCCGAGGTTGTTGAACGAGGCGTTGGCGAGGAACAGCAGCCCGTTGAAGAACCACACCCCGCCGCTGACGAAGCAGAAGAACCCGAACAGGTCGGCGGCCACCCCGTCGAGTTCGAACAGCCGCATCAGCGGGCCGCGGGCGAGCACCAGGGCCGCCCAGACGATCGCGCTGTAGAGGAACGTGACCAGCGCCCCGTCGCGAAGCACGCCGCGCATCCGGTCGAAGCGGCCGGCGCCCCAGTTCTGTCCGAGGATCGGCCCGATCGAGCCCGACAGCGCGAACAGGCCGCCGAAGGCCACGGGCGTCAGGCGGTCGATCACCACGTTGGCCGCCACCGCCACCGCGCCGTAACGGGCGAGCACGTGGGCGAGGAAGGCGCTGGCCACCGAGGGCGCGAGGTTGGTGAGCACCGCCGGCAAGGCGATCCTGAACACCAGCGGCGCGTCGGCGAGCGTCTCGGCGAGGCGCGGGGCGGCGAGCATCCGGTGCTGCCGCACCCCGTGCCAGCCGACGAGTGCGAAGGTGGCACGCGCCACGCAGGTGGTGATCGCCGCCCCGTCGACCCCGAGCCCGGCCCCGAAGATCAGCAGCGGATCGAGACCGACCGTCACCAACGCGCCGCCCAGCGTCACGAACATCGCCTGGCGGGCCGCGCCGACCGCCCGCAGCAGGCCCGAGAACATCATGCCGGGGCCCATCAGCACGTTCGAGGGCAGCGCGATCCAGAGGAAGCGCTCGGCCACCCGCAGCGTCTCGCCCTCCGCCCCGATCGCCCACAGCAACGGGTCCGAGAGCGGCAGCAGGAGCGCGACGAGGAGGGCGGAAGCCGCGATCCCGAGCAGCGTCGCCGAGGTCGCGATCCGCCGCGTGCCCGCGCCGTCGCCGGCGCCGATCGCGCGGCTGACCAGCGCGCCGGCGGCGATCATCAGCCCGATGTTGATCGCGATGGCGAAGAACTGGACGATCGCGGCGAAGCCCACCGCGGCGGTGAGGTTGGTGTCGCCGAGCTTCGACACGTAGAGCAGCGATAACAGGTCGACGACGAACACCGCCATCAGCCCGATCGAGCCGGTCGCGCTCATCACCACCACGTGGCGCAGGATCGAGCCGGTGACGAAGCGCCCGGATTCGGGTGCCGGCGGGCCCGCTTCCCCCGTGGAGGGGGGAGGGACCAGGGTCTCACCGCTCACCGTTCTGAACCTCCATCGCCGGGGTCCGGAGCGCGCGTTCGGCCTGAGCCTCCGCCTCCGCGCGGGCGTCGGCCTCGGCCTGCGCCTCGGCTTCGGCCTCGCGCTCGGCCCGGGCCTCGGCGGTCTCCGTCGGCGGGCGGTCGAGCATGCGGCCGGCGGCTTCGCGGCGGTCGTTGCCGATGATGTCGCGGGTCTCGGCGCTGAGCGCGCGGGCGGGGCGCTGCGGGGCGGTGAGCGGCTCGGGCTTCATCTCGGCCACGCCGATGCCGCGCATCCAGCCGCCGCCCTCGGGCAACGCGCCGGCCTGCTGCAGCACGAGGCGGGCGACGTCGCGCTTGCGGACGTCCTCGACCCGCGCCGCGGCGTCGGCGGAGGACAGCCCGAGGCCCTCCAGGGTGGCGCGGCCGAAGGCGAGGGCGGATTCGGCGGTCTCGCGGACGACGTAGTCCACGTCGCGGTTCATCAGCTCCACGGCGTGCATCCGGTCGTAGGCGCGGACGTAGGTGCGCACCGACTCGAACTCCTCGTGGACGATGTCGACGATCTTCAGGCTCGCCTCCGCGTCGTCGAGGCACAGGCAGACGAGGTCGACCCGGCCGATGCCGGCGGCGCGCAGCACGTCGAGGCGCGTGCCGTCGCCGTAGTAGATCCGGAAGCCGAAGCGCGAGGCCGAACGGATCTGCTCCACGTCCTTGTCGATCACGGTCACGCCGACGCCCTTGGCGAGCAGAACCTGCGTCAGGATCTGCCCGAACCGGCCGAAGCCGATCACCAGCACGCGCGCCTCCGCGCTCTCGACCACGTCCGTCGCCGGCAGCGCCTCGCCGCCGCGGCGGGCGCGGACGACGTCGAGGGCCTTGTCGAGGCCCTTGGCCGCCACCGGGCCGATCAGCATCGTGAGCGCGGCCAGCGCCACCGCGAAGCGCGTCGCGGTGGCGTCGGTGAGCCCCAGGGAGCCCGCGAGCGGCAGCAGCACGAAGGCGAACTCGCCGGCCGGCGCCAGGATCGCGGCGCCGCGCACCGCGTCGAGCCAGGTCGAGCCGAACAGGCGGAACAGCCCGGCCACGAGGGCGACCTTGACCAGGATCGCGGCCAGCGTCGCCCCGAACAGGAGCGGCCAGACCGCGCGCACCAGCTCCCCGTCGATCGACATGCCGACGCTCATGAAGAACAGGCCGAGCAGCATGCCGCGGAACGGCTCGATGTCGGCCTCGAGCTGGTGGCGGAAGTTCGATTCCGAGAGCAGGATGCCGGCCAGGAACGCGCCCATCGCCATCGACAGGCCGACCTCCTGCATCAGCAGCGCGGTGCCGAGCACCACCAGGAGTGCGGCCGCCGTCATCACCTCGCGGGCGCCGCTCGCGGCGAGCAGGCGGAAGAACCGGTTCAGGCCGTAGCGGCCGACGAGCACCACGGCGACGATCGCCGCCAGCGCCTTGCCCGTGGAGAGTGCGGCGTCCCCGAGCCAGGGCGCGCCGCTGCCGCCGCCGGCGGACGCCAGCAGCGGCATCACCGCCAGGATGCCGACGACCGCGATGTCCTGGAACAGCAGCACCGCGAAGGCGCGGCTGCCGTAGGCGGTGCCGAGGTCGCCGCGCTCCTCCAGCAGCTGCAGCGCCACCGCGGTGGCCGAGAGCGCGAGCGTGATGCCGATGATCCCGCTGGCGCTGGGCGCCGCGCCGAACAGCACGCCGAGGCCTCCGAGCACGATCGCGCAGACGACGAGCTGCGCCGTGCCGAGCCCGAAGATGTCGCGGCGCATCGAGACGAGCTGCGACAGGTGCAGCTCCAGCCCGACGATGAACAGCAGCAGCACCACGCCGATCTCGGCGACGCTCGCCGCCGTCTCCGGCTCGGCGATCAGCGACAGGCCGGACGGGCCGATCAGAACGCCGGCCACGAGGTAGCCGAGCACCGCGCTCTGCCCCAGCAGCCGGAAGATCGGCACGCCGATCACCGCCGCCGACAGGAACGTCAGCACCGGCGGCAGGAAGCTCGCATGTTCGGCCGGGCTCGCCATGAAGTGCCTGATCGCGAGGACGGGAGGTCTTGGACGGGAGGTCTTGGACGAGAGGTCTTGGACCGGAAGTCTTGGACTAGACGTCCTGCCCTTACCGCGGCCGGCGCGGAGGCGCGAGGGCTTTGCGCGTGCCGTTCGTCACCCGGCCGGCCCACGGCGCGGCCTTGAGGGGGGGCGACGGCGCGGCCTTAGGGGCGGGCGCTGCGCGAAACCCCGTCCCTGCGGCGCAGCTGCAGTTTGCGGTTGAACTTTTGTATTCATTAACGCTGCGCCCCTAGACCTGAGGAGGGCAATGTTCGGGGGAGTATGATCCGCTGAAGACAATATTCCCGGAGTCCGTCGTGTCGCTGAAAATCCTCTCGATCCGTGCCAAGCTCGTCGCCGCCTTCGCGACGTTGACCGCGTTCCTGCTCGGGCTCGGCATGCTCGGCCTCGTCGGCGTCTCGAGCGTCAACGGGCTGCTGGTGGACGTGCAGACGAACTGGTTGCCGAGCGTGCGGGATGCCGGCGTCGTCGATGCCCTGACCGGCCGCTACACCACCAGCCTGCTGCGCCACATGCTGACGACCGAGCCGAAGGCGCTGGCCGCGATCGATGCCGACATCGCCCAGCGCAACCAGACGATCGACGCGGCGATCGCGACCTACGCGCGCAACATCACCTCCCCCGAGGAGCGGGCGCTGTACGAGGCCTTCGTGAGTGACTGGCGCGCCTTCACGGCGACCGAGGCCCCGATCCTCGCCCACTCGCGCGCCGGCGAGAAGGCCGAGGCGCTGGCGGTGTACCAGTCGAAGGGGATCGAGACCCGCCGCAAGGCCTCGATCACGCTGGAGAAGATCATCGCGCTCAACGCCGAGGGCGCGGCGCGGGCGGAGGCCGCCGCCGTGGTCTCCGTCGAGCGCACCCGGTTCTGGATCGTGGCCGCCCTCGGGGCGGCTCTGGTCCTCGCGGTCGCGATGGCGGTGCTGCTGACCGTCGGCGTCGGGCGCGGGATCGACCGCGTCGTGCGGCCGATGCAGGCCCTGGCCGAGGGCGACCTCGGCGTGGCGATCCCGCTCCAGGGCACCCGCACCGAGATGGGTCGCGTCGCCGACGCGGTGCAGGTGTTCAAGGACGCGCTGCTGCGGATGCGCGCGCTGGAGGCCGACACCGCCCTGGCGCGGGCCGGCGCCGAGGCGCAGCGCAAGGACGCGATGCGCCAGATGGCCGACACCTTCGAGCGCTCGGTGGGCGGCATCGTCGCCACCGTGACCGCGGCGGCGACCGAGCTGCAGGCGACGGCGCAGAGCATGACCGCGACCGCGACGCAGACGGCCTCGCAGTCGACGACGGTGGCGATGGCCGCCGAGGAGGCGGCCTCCAACGTCAACACCGTGGCGGCCGCCGCCGAGGAGCTCGGCGCGTCGGTGCTGGAGATCGGGCGGCAGGTCGGCGGCTCGTCGGCGCTGGCGCAGGGTGCCGTGGCCGAGGCCGCGCAGACGGCGGCCGTGGTGCAGGAGCTGAGCGAGGCGGCGTCCCGGATCGGCGACGTGGTGGCGATGATCTCGTCGATCGCCGGCCAGACCAACCTGCTGGCCCTGAACGCCACGATCGAGGCGGCGCGCGCGGGCGAAGCCGGCCGCGGCTTCGCGGTGGTGGCCACGGAGGTGAAGGAACTCGCCGCGCAGACGGCGCGGGCCACCGACGAGATCGGCGGCCAGATCGGGCGGATGCAGGCCTCGACCCGTCAGGCGGTCGCGGCGATCGACGCCATCGCCGGCCGGATCCGCGAGATCTCCGGGGTTTCGGCCTCGATCGCTGCGGCGGTGGAGGAGCAGGGCGCGGCGACGCAGGAGATCGTGCGCAACGTCAGCGAGGCGGCGTCCGGGACGGGGGCGGTGACGGCCAACGTCGGCGGACTCGCGGCGGCGGCCGACGAGACCGGCGCGGCGGCCTCCCAGGTGCTGATCTCGGCCACCGAGCTGTCGCGCCAGTCCGAGCACCTCGACGCCGAGATGGGCCGCATGCTCGCCTCGCTGCGGGCCGCCTGAGACGAGGGCATAGGGAGCCCGAACGGCGCCGGGCGCGTCTCGAATTCCGGGATTCGGGACGCGCGGATACGAAAGCGGGACGGAGGGCCAAGTCCTCCCCCGGGCGGGACCCGCGATCGGCCGCTATCAGGACGGTGCGGCCTGAGCTCGCACCCGGGTCGTCGGGGCGCGCGGGCCGGACACGTTCGATCGAGCTCCCGGACTTGGACCATGTCGACCGCGACCCTGCCCCCCGCTGCCCCCGCGCCCGGTTCCGCCGCGCCTTTGCCCGGATCGGCCCCGGGACTCGGCTTGCCGCGGGAGATCCCGCCGGAACTCGACCGCTGGAACTGGGGCGCCTTCCTGCTCAACTGGATCTGGGGCCTGGGCAACAACACCTTCCTGGCGCTCCTGGTGTTCGCGCCGTTCGTCGGCTTCGTGATGCCGTTCGTGCTCGGCGCGAAGGGCAGCGCCTGGGCGTGGCGGAACGGGCGCTGGACCAGCGTCGAGCATTTCCAGCGGGTCCAGCGGACATGGGCGATCTGGGGCGTCGTGGCGATGGTCGGCTCGCTCGCCCTGTTCGGCCTCCTGATCCTGGGCGTCGTCCTCGGCGTCAGCACCCTGCTGAACGAGTCCGAGCCCTACAAGCTCGCGGTAGTGCGGCTGCAGGCCAGCCCGCAGGCGATCGAGCGCCTGGGCGCCCCGATCACCGCCGGCAGCGCGGGCGGCTCGATCAAGACCGACGACGGCAAGGGCGACGGCAGCGCCGACCTGACTTTCACCGCCACCGGGCCGAAGGGAGACGGCAAGGTGTTCGTGAAGGCCGTGCGCGACGCCGACATGTGGCGGCTCACGGGCCTGCGCCTGACGCCCGCCGGCCAGGAGCAGGCCCTCGACCTTGCCCGCCCCGAGGCGAACGTGGTCGACCTGCGCTTGAAAACCTCGAACGCCGGCGAGGCCAAGACTACCTTCAAGGCGGGCGAGGAGGCGGTGCTGCTCCAGTTCACCCCGTCCGGCGTGCCGGCCGGCACCACCCTGGTCGCGGACTGGACCAAGCTGAAGGCGGCGGGCGGCGAGGCGGACGACACGTTCTACCAGAGCAAGGTCGTCCTCGACGACGTCGCGAAGAACTTGATCAGCTTCACCGTCACCTTCAAGGACGGCTGGCAGGCCGGCCGATACCGGGTCACCGTTTCCGGCGACGGCATCCCGCCGAAGTCGGCGACCTTCACCGTCGCCCCCTGACGGATCGCGGGGCGCACCGGTGGCGCCTTCTCTCAGGGGCTGCCAGCTTCACGCATCGTGCAGACGAGGACACCACCTCTTCCCTCCCCCACTGCCGGGGAAGGGAAGAGGTGACGTCGGCGGCTCCTGCTAGCGCTCACCTCCGCCCGAAAAACCCGCGCAGACGAACCGTCGCCCGCGGGGGTCACCCGCGCCGGCAAACGTGCTATACGGTTCGACCACGCGGTGGGTTTGCCGCGGCCGCCCGGTTGACAGGGCGGGTCTCCCCTCGCCACATCCCGGATCATGAGCGCCATCACGAATCTCGACACCGCCTCGGACGGGGCCACCGCAACGGTCAAGCCGCCGCTGGAGATCCTGCTCGCGGCCCCCCGCGGCTTCTGCGCCGGCGTGGTGCGGGCGATCGACGTGGTCGAGCGCGCGCTCGCGATCTACGGGCCGCCGGTCTACGTCCGCCACGAGATCGTGCACAACAAGTACGTGGTCGAGAGCCTGAAGCGCAAAGGCGCGGTGTTCGTGCGCGAGCTCGACGAGGTCCCCGACGGCGAGGCGCCGGTGATCTTTTCCGCGCACGGCGTCGCGAAGACCGTGCCGGCCAACGCCGACAACCGCGGCCTGATCACCATCGACGCCACCTGCCCGCTGGTGACCAAGGTCCACCGCGAGGCCGAGATCCACCACAAGCGCGGCCGCCACGTGCTCCTCGTCGGCCATTCCGGCCACCCGGAGGTCGTCGGCACCATGGGCCAGCTGCCCAAGGGCTCGATCACCCTGGTCGAGGACCTGGAGCAGATCGCGGCGCTGACCCCCGAGAATCCCAACAATCTCGCTTGGGTGACGCAGACCACGCTTTCGGTGGACGACACCCTCCACATCGTCGCGGCCTTGAAGCAAAAATTCCCGACCATCACCGGGCCGCACAAGGACGACATCTGCTACGCCACCACCAACCGCCAGGAGGCGGTGAAGCAGATCGCACCGCTGGTCGACGCGCTGATCGTCGTCGGCTCCTCGAACTCCTCGAACTCGCAGCGCCTGCGCGAGGTCGCCGAGCGCGTCGGCTGCCCGATCACCCGCCTCGTTCTCCGCGCCGAGGAGATCGACTGGCCGGCCTTCGAGGGCATCACCAAGCTCGGCCTCACCGCCGGCGCCTCGGCCCCCGAGGTGCTGGTGGAGGAGATCATCGACGCCTTCGCCGCCCGCTACACGGTGACGGTCGACACGGTGCAGACGGTGGTCGAGGACATGGTCTTCCCGCTGCCGCGCGAGCTTCGCAGCGAGGCCGCCGAGTAGGTTTTTGCGACTTTGGGTGGCGGGTGCGATCATCCGCCCGTCCCGCCGGCTCGAGCCGGCGGGACACATCGTCGTGTGCCGATTGACCTGAAGATCGTCAGAAAAGAAGCGCCGTGGCCGTCTACACCGAGGTATCCGACGCGGCTTTGACCGACTTCCTCGCCGACTACGAGATCGGCGGGCTGCTCTCCTACAAGGGCATCGCGGAAGGCGTCGAGAACACCAACTTCTTCCTGCACACCACCGGCGGCGCCTACATCCTCACCCTGTACGAGAAGCGGGTGCGGGCCGGCGACCTCCCGTTCTTCATCAACCTGATGGAGCACTTGGCGACCCGCGGGCTCGCCTGCCCGCAGCCGGTCCGAAACCGCGACGGCACGGCGCTCGGCACCCTCTGCGACCGCCCGGCGGCGATCGTCAGCTTCCTCGACGGGGTCTCGGTCAAGGCGCCGACCGCGCATCACTGCGCCGAGCTCGGCCGGGCGCTGGCGCGGCTCCACGCCGCCGGCGCCGACTTCGGCATGTGCCGCGACAACAGCCTTTCGGTCGGCGCCTGGCGCCCGCTCTTCGACCATGCGGCGAGCCAGGCCGACGTGGTCTCGGCCGGCCTCGCCGCGCGCACCCGCGACGACCTCGCCTGGCTCGAGGCCGCGTGGCCCGCGAACCTGCCCGGCGGCGTGATCCATGCGGACCTGTTCACCGACAACGTGTTCTTCATCGGCGACGGGCTGTCGGGGCTGATCGACTTCTACTTCGCCTGCACGGATGCCTTCGCCTACGACCTCGCGATCTGCCTCAACGCCTGGTGCTTCTCCCCTGAAAGCACCTACCACCGCGACATGGGCGCGGCGCTGATCGCCGGCTACGAGGCGGTGCGCCCGCTGGAGCCGGCGGAGGTCGAGGCCCTGCCGATCCTGTGCCGCGGTGCGGCGCTCCGCTTCATGCTGACCCGGCTGGTCGACTGGCTGAACGTGCCGCCGGGCGCCCTGGTCCAGCCGAAGGACCCGCGCGAGTACGATCGCCGCCTGACCTTCCACCGGCAGGCCCGGGATGCCGCCGCCTACGGGTGGACGCGATGAGCGAGGCGGCGACCGACGAGGCCCCCACCCGGGTGAAGATCTACACGGACGGGGCCTGCTCCGGGAATCCCGGCCCCGGCGGCTGGGGCGCGATCCTGATCTACGGCGACACGCGCCGCGAGATCTCGGGAGGCGAGGCGCACACCACCAACAACCGCATGGAGCTGCTCGCCGCGATCGAGGCGCTGGAAGCGCTCAAGCGGCCCTGCCGCGTCGACGTGTTCACCGACTCGCAGTACCTGCGCCAGGGCGTCACCACCTGGATCCACGGCTGGAAGGCGCGCGGCTGGCGAACCGCCGACAAGAAGCCGGTGAAGAACGAGGACCTGTGGCGCCGCATCGACGAGGCCCGCACCCGGCACGCGGTCGAGTGGCACTGGGTCAAGGGCCACGCCAGCGACCCGCTGAACAACCGCGTCGACGCCCTCGCTGTGGCCGCGATGGCGCCGTTCAAGACCAGGCGCTGAACGGCTCGCCGCCGCTCAGGCGAGGGGGCCGGGGATCGCGCGCTCGGCTTCGGCCAGCAGCCGCGTCTCGTGGCGGCGCACGAACAGCCACAGGGCCAGGCCGCCGAAGATCACCACGGCCAGCAGCGCCAGCCCGACGGGGCCGGCGATGGTCTCGATCGAGCGGCCGCAATAGTACGAGCCGAGGCCCATGGCGGTCGCCCAGGTGAGGCCGCCGAGCCCGTTGAACAGCATGAAGCGGCGGGCGTCGAGCCGGTTCACCCCGGCGAGCAGCGCCGCGTAGGCCCGCAGCATCGCGGTGAAGCGGCCGAAGAAGACGATCTTCCCGCCATGCTCGCGGAACAGGTACTGCCCGAGCTTGAGTCGGCCGTGGTCGAGGGCGATCAGGCGGCCGTAGCGCAGCAGCAGCGGCATGCCCCAGCGCCGGCCGACCCAGTAGCCGAGGTTGTCGCCGATGATCGCGGCGGCCGCGGCGGCGGCGATGATCAGCGCGATGTTGAGGTTGCCGGTGGTGCCGGCGTAGACCGCCGAAGAGATCAGCACCGTCTCGCCCGGCATCGGCACGCCGGCGCTCTCAAGGGTGATGATGACGAAGATCGCGACGTAGCCGTAGGAGGCGATCAGGTCGGCGATCGGCAGTTCGTGCAGGAAGGACATGCGGCCCCTGAGGTTGGACGGGCCGCAACTCGCAACGGGAAGGTGTCCATTCGAGGGCGCGGGTCCGCCGCGCCCCCGTCCGACCGAACCCTTGGGTTCAGATCACCTTGAGCAGCGCTTCAGCGCTCGAGGTGTCGGCCTTCGAGGGCGATTCCTCGACGTTGAGCACGCGCACCACGCCGTCTTCGACCAGCATCGCGTAGCGCTTGGAGCGGAGGCCGAGGCCGAAGCCGCTGCCGTCCATCTCGAGACCGAGGCCCTTGGCGAAGTCGCCGTTTCCGTCGGCCAGGAACTCGAGCCCTTCCGCGCCGCTGGCCTTCGACCACGCTTCGAGCACGAACACGTCGTTGACCGAGGTGACGGCGATGGCGTCGACGCCGCGGGCGAGGAGCGCATCCTTGTTGGCGACGAAGCCAGGCAGGTGGTTGCGGTGGCAGCTCGGGGTGAAGGCGCCCGGCACGCCGACCAGCACGACGCGGCGGCCCTTGAACACGTCGTCGGTGGTCTTGGCCAGGGGACCCTCGGGGCCGGTGATGCGGAAGGTGGCCTGGGGCAGATGATCGCCGACCTGAATCGTCATGGCTGAACGTTCCTTACTAAAGTGCGGTCCGCCGAAGGGGACGCCGGTTCGGCGAAGGACGCACGTCACGAGAAGAGCTTGGTGCCGTTCCCCGTCGCGATGCGACCCGGAACGGCGCCGGCGCGTCGCGGGACGGCACCGCTTCGGATGGCCGGTGACCTAGCGCGGCCCGCCGGGGCTGTCGAGCGAGACGCGGCCGTCCGCGCGCCCGCGAGGCCGGGGCTGCACGGCGTTTTGTCCGCTGGACATCGGGGGGGCTGAGCGTAGCATGCGGGGATGCCCAGGCCTTCGACACCGACGCCCGCTTCCAGCGATCCCGCCTACCTCGACGGCCAGTTCCTCGTGGCGATGCCGGGGATGGCGGATGCGCGCTTCGCCCGATCCGTCATCTACGTCTGCGCGCACTCGGCCGACGGCGCCATGGGCATCATCGTCAACAAGCCGGTGACCGACCTGTCGATGCCCGACCTGCTGGTGCAGCTCGACGTGGCGGGCGAGGCCGACGCGATCCGCCTGCGCGAGCGGGTCGGCCACATGCCGGTGCTGATGGGCGGCCCGGTCGAGGGCAAGCGCGGCTTCGTGCTCCACACCGACGACTTCCACATCGACCAGTCGACGCTGATTATCGACGACGGCATCTGCCTCACCGCCACCGTCGAGATCCTGCGCGCGATCGCGGCCGGCGACGGGCCGGCCAGCGCCGTGCTGGCGCTGGGCTATGCCGGCTGGCAGGCGGGCCAGCTCGAGAGCGAGATCATGGCCAACGGCTGGCTCAACTGCCCGGCCGACCCGGACCTGATCTTCCACGCGGATCTGGCCGGCAAGTACGACCGGGCGCTGCGCGGCAACGGCATCGACCCGGCCATGCTCTCGGTGAGCGCCGGGCGGGCCTGAGGGCGCGCCGCGCCGCGGGCGTCCCGGCGGCGCTCCTGACGCGCCAAGTTGCCAACGCGCTGCGCGCCGGTCGATCCGCCGGGGCGACGACAGCGAACACGCCCGCGCTGACACCGATCGCATCACGCTCGCGCGACCGTCGGCACGTCTGCGCAGCCGGCCTTCCCCGGAACCATCGCCGTGGTAAGGTGGTTGCCTGCGACGCCCTAGGTCGACGTCCGGGTGAAGGAGCGTTCCCATGGCTCGAATGGATCTCGCCTACACTGCCTTCGAGGGCATGCGGTACATGATGGCGCCGGCGCGCATGGCCGCCGACATGGCGTGGTTCGGGCTGCAGAACCCGGCCAACCCGCTCTCCTACTCCCCCTATGCCCGCTCGATGGTGGCCGGGTGCGAGATGTTCGAGCGCGCTACCCGCCGCTACGGCAAGCCGGCCTTCGGGCTGTCCGAGACGGTCGTCGACGGCGTCGCCGTGCCGGTGACCGAGCGGGTGGTGTGGGAGCGGCCGTTCTGCCGGGTGATTGCGTTCGAGCGCGCCTTCGCCAACCCGCCGGCCGAGCCGCAGCCCAAGCTCCTCGTGGTGGCGCCGATGTCGGGGCACTACGCCACGCTGCTGCGCGGCACCGTCGAGGCGATGCTGCCGAACCACGACGTCTACATCACCGACTGGTCGGATGCGCGCATGGTGCCGCTGCTCGCCGGGCGGTTCGATCTCGACAGCTACATCGACTACTGCAAGGCGATCTTCGCCGCCCTCGGGCCGGACCTCCACGTCATGGCCGTGTGCCAGCCGGCGGTGCCGGTGCTCGCCGCGGTGGCGGTGATGGAGGCGGCCGGCGACCCCGGCGTGCCGGTCTCGATGACCCTGGTGGGCGGGCCGATCGACACCCGCCGCTCGCCCACCGCCGTGAACTGCATGGCGCAGGAGCGCGGGCAGGCGTGGTTCGAGTCGAACACCATCTCCTACGTGCCGCCGATCCACCCCGGCGCGTTCCGGGCGGTCTATCCCGGCTTCCTGCAGCTGGCGGGGTTCATGGCGATGAACCTCGACCGGCACAGGGACGCCCATTCCGACATGTTCGACCACCTCGTGAAGGGCGACGGCGACTCGGCCGAGAAGCACCGCGCGTTCTACGACGAGTACCTGGCGGTGATGGACCTGACGGCCGAGTTCTACCTCCAGACCGTCGAGACGGTGTTCGTGAACCACGACCTGCCCAAGGGCACGATGCGCCACCACGGCGTCCCGGTCGACCTGACGGCGATCCGAAGCTGCGCGATCCTCGCGGTGGAGGGCGAGAACGACGACATCTCCGGCGTCGGCCAGACGCTCGCCGCCCTCGACCTGACGCCGAACTTGGCGGCCGAGCGCAAGGCCTACCACCTGCAGCCGGGCGTCGGGCATTACGGCGTGTTCAACGGCTCGCGCTACCGCACGGTCATCGCCCCCCGCATCGCCGCCTTCGTGCGCGAGATGCAGGGGCTGCCCGCCGCCGAGCGGCCGCTGCGGCTCGCGAGCTGAGCGGACGACCGCAAGAATCTGCCGCCTTCGCCCTTTAGGGGCGGGGGCGGCGGAGCTAGACTGTCGTCATGCCTTTCGCGCTGCTGCGACGTCCCGATCCCGACCATCTCGACATCGTCCACGCGGGCGAGACCTACCGCATCGCGGTGCGTCGGCGCCCGACCGCGCGGCGCCTGACGCTGCGCGTCTCGGCCGCGACCGGCGAGGTGGTGATCACCCTGCCGGCCCGCAGCGCGATCAGCACGGCGCAGCGCTTCGCCGTGAGTCACGGCGGCTGGATCGCCGCCCGCCTCGCCCGCGTGCCCGAACGGGTGCCGCTCGCGGAAGGCGCGATGGTGCCCTTGCGCGGCGTGCCGCACCGAATCGTGCGGCGGGGCTCGCGCAGCGGCATCACCCGGATCGAGGAAGGGGCCGAGCCCACGCTCTCGGTCTCGTGCGGCCCCGAGCACGTCGCCCGCCGGGTGCGGGCCTTCCTCGACGAGGCAGTGCGGGCCGACCTCGCGCGCGCGGTGACGCACTACACCGCCAAGCTCGGCCAGGGGCCGGTGCGGATCACCGTGCGCGACACGCGCAGCCGCTGGGGCTCCTGCACCGCGGGCGGCGCCCTCAACTTCTCCTGGCGCCTGATCCTCGCGCCGCCCTTCGTGCTCGACTACCTCGTCGCCCACGAGATGGCGCACTTGCGCGAAATGAACCACTCGGCCCGGTTCTGGACCCTGCTGGGCCAGCTCTGCCCCGAGGTCGACGCCGCGGAAGCCTGGCTCAAGCGCAACGGCACGGCGCTGCATCGCTACGGGTGAGGGCGTGAGCGGAACATTCCCTCCCGCGCAGAGGGGGGAGGGATGCGTCGCGAGAAGTCATGACGCCCTCGGCCGCAGTATCGAAGGCAGCGCCCCCTCAACCTTTCGAGCGAAGCACCCGCTCGCGGGACACGCGTTCGGCCGGCCAGGTCGGGCGCGGGTCGACCTCGCCGGGGGCCAGGGTGCGGGGGGCGACGCTGTCGCAGAGCTCGCGCTGGCGGACGATGATCGGGTTGCCGTATTCGTCGCGGCGGCGGACCAGGCCGCCCTCGCGGCAGAAGCCGGCGATGGCGGCGTTGCCGTTGCGGCGGCCGTAGGGGTTCCGCTCAACCGGCGGGTGTTCCACCGTGAGTAGCCCGTCGTGGTTGAGCGAGCGCTCGACATAGGTCGTCTCGCCGATGGGAAGCGGCTCGGCCGTCGCGGCGACGCCGGAGGCGCCGAGCAGCAGGACGGTCAGGGCGAGGACACGCATGGCGCCGGCTCTCGTGTGGTGATGCATCGCAGCGATATCTAGGCCGCGCCGCATTCGGGGGATAGCGCATTGCGGCAACATTTGGTCCGCGGAAGGCCGGGTCCCGCGTGTTCGACGGCTTCGCGGACCGAACCGAGTGTCGGCTTCCCTCGAATGCCGCGCTTGCGCGTGTGCCTCTGCTTGACAGCGCCGGCCCCCGCATGGTCGGAACACCCGGGTTTTCGGCAAGGCCCCGCCCGCGGCGGGTTCGGGGTACGCTCGTGAAGGGATCGTCCGTGCGGCTGCGCAGGAGTTTCGGGAGGAGTTTCGATCGCGTCCGGCGCCCGGCCTTGGGCCTGGCATCCGCGGCCCTCGCCGCCGGCTTGCTCGGCGCCGGATTCTTCGCCGGCCTGGGCGGGGCGGCTCAGGCGCAGGGGATGGTGCGCAAGACCTTCGAGGATTGGCAGCTGCGCTGCGAGACGCCGGCCGGGGCCAAGGCCGAGCAATGCGCCATGGTGCAGTACCTCGCCGCCGAAGACCGGCCGAACCTCACCCTCGTCGTGATCGTGCTGAAGACCGCCGACAACCGCGGCTACCTGCTCCGCGTGGTGGCGCCGCTCGGCGTGCTGCTGCCCTCCGGGCTCGGGCTGAAGATCGACCAGACCGATGTCGGCCGCGCCGGCTTCGTGCGCTGCCTCACCACCGGCTGTGTCGCCGAGGTGGTGATGGACGAGGGCCTCGTGCGCCAGTTCAAGGCCGGCACGCAGGCGACCTTCATCGTGTTCCAGACGCCGGAAGAGGGCGTCGGCATCCCGCTGTCGATGAAGGGCTTCGCCGCCGGGTTCGACAGCCTGAAGTGACCATAGGGAGGCGCGGCATGATCGGGGCTTTGGGGATCGGACGAGCGGCGCTTTGCGGGCTCGTCCTGGCGCTCGGCGCGGCGCCGGCGGGCGCCGAGGAGGGCAACGTCTTCTCCAACCTGTTCAAGTACGGCGGCACCACCGTGCCCCCGTCGCAGCCCAAGGAACTCGAGGCGGCCTATTGCCCGACCGTCGACGTGCCGGAGGGCGGCGCCGCGCTCACCAACCCGCCCGGTGCCACGGCGGCCGGCATCCGCAGCCAGGTCTCCCTCGGGCGCGTCGCGCGCGAATGCACCCGGCGCGCGGACGGGTCGATCTCCGTCAAGGTCGGCGTCGAGGCGCGCGTCCTGCTCGGTCCCTCCGGCGCGGCGGGCCGGTTCGACGTGCCCTTCACCATCGCGATCAAGCACGACGACAAGACCGTGACCACGCGCACCCGCCGCGTCGCGGTGGTGGTCGGCCCCGGCGAGGCGCAGGGCTTCACCTCGATGGTGGAGGATGACATCCCTGTCCCCGCGGCGATGAGCGCCGACTACGAGATCGTGGTCGGCCTGGGCGGCGCCCCGAAGGCGCCGACGAAGCCGAAACCCCGCCGCCGCGCCCCGGTGGCCGCGGCGCCGTCTCAAGCGACGACGTCCGAAGCCCCCGTCGAGGCGGGCGCCGCGCAGTGAGGCCGCAGCCGGGACACGGCCCGTTCCGCGCCTGACCGCCCGCCTCGGGCGCGCGACCCCGTTCCGCCTCGTGCCGGCCGCCGACCCGGTCTTCGACCTGCGCCTGGTGCTGCCGGAGATGGCGGGCGGCGGCTGGATCGTCCTCACCTATCGCGAACCGCCGACGACTCGCCCGCGCCGGCCGATGCTTCGCTTGGTCCGCGCGGAGGGCGTCGAGGACGTGGTGCTGCCCGGCGTCACACAGGCCTACGCTCACTGGCTCGGTCTGCTGCCGGACGACCTGCGCGAGATCCACCTCGCCGCCGAACCCGGCTTCGTGCTGGAGCGCGTCGGGCGCCGCAGCACGGCGAGCCTGTTCCTGCAGGCCCTGGCGACCCGGCCGCTGCGCGGAATCTCCGCGCTCTACGAAGGCCTGCGCGGCGACGAACGCCGCTACCGCGACACCCTCCGCGGCACCTGCGCGGTGACGCCGCGCGCACGGTATTCGGATTGGGCGGCGGAGCGGGCCGCACCGCTGCCCGAACCCCGTGGCGGCATGGACCGACGGAACGCGGCGGCCGCGACCGACCCCATCTCCCGAACGGGAGAGGGGACCCGCGATCCAATGGCGATCCGCGTGCTCGTCCTGGCGGATGCGGATTCCAAAAGCCTCGCTGCGACGCTCGGTAGCCTGCGGGCGCAGAGCCATCCCGGCTGGCGCGCCGTCGTCCTGCATGAGGCCCCCCACCAAGCCACGCTCGACGACCCCCGAATCGCGCACGCGCCGTGGCGGGACGACCGCAGCCTTCGCGATCTCGTCGGGGACGCCTCCCTCTGCCTCCTCCGCGCCGGAGACCGCCTCGTATCGGAGGCGCTGGGCTTGCTCGCCACTGAAATCGGGCAGGCCGACTTGATCTATGCCGACGAGTTGCGCGACGGCGCCCCGCGGCTGAAGCCCGATTGGAGCCCCGACCTCGCGCGCGTCACCGGCTACCAGGGCCGGCCCTGGCTCGCTGCGCCGGCCCTGCTCGCGCGGCTGCCGGATGGTCCGGTCGGGCCGAGGGAAACCTTTCCCCTCGCCCTCGACCTGATGCTCGGGCAGGCCGCAGCCGGCGTGGCACACTTGCCGCGCGTGCTGGCCGAGACGGTCGGCGCCGACCCGGATGCGGTCGCGCGCGCCGATTTGCTCATCCAGCATCGGACCGCTGTCGCCGAGCCCTTGATCCGCGATCGCGTGGTCGACCTGCTCTGGCCGCTGCCCGATCCAGCGCCACGCGTCAGCATCGTGATCCCGTCGCGCGATCGGCTCGACCTGATCGAACGGGTCTGCCGCGGCGTGCTGCACGAGACCGCCTATCCCGCGATCGAATGCGTGATCGTCGACAACGGCTCGACCGATCCGGCCGTGCTCGCGCATTACGACGCGCTCCGGCGCGATCCGCGGGTGACGATCGTGGCCTACGACGCGCCGTTCAACTTCTCGGCGATGGTCAACGCCGGGGTCGCCGCCGCGACCGGGTCGGTCGTCGTCCTGCTCAACAACGACGTGGCGGTGCTGCGCCCCGATTGGCTCGACGCGATGGTGAGGCAGGCGCTGCGGCCTAAAGTCGGTGCGGTCGGGGCCAAGCTGCTCTACGCCGACGGCACGCTGCAACATGCCGGCGTCGTCGTCGGGCTCGGCGGCCGGGCCGGGCACATCCTGCGCAAGCGCCCGGGCGACACCACCGGGCATCTCGGGCGCCTGCGCGTCGCGCACGAGGTCTCGGCGGTCACCGCCGCGTGCCTCGCTGTTTCACGGGAAAACTACCTCGCCGTCGGCGGCTTCGACGCGGAGGCGTTCCCGGTCGACTTCAACGACGTGGATTTCTGCCTCCGCCTCGGAGCCACCGGACGCAAGACGATGTGGACGCCGGCAGCGACCCTGGCCCATCTCGAATCGGTGAGCCGCGGCCCTTCGGTCGGGGTTAAACGCGTCCGATTCGAACAGGAGGCCGCCCGGTTCGCCGAGCGCTGGCGCGACGCGATCCGGCACGACCCGTACTACCATCCAGGCCTGTCGCTCACGACCTTCGGCGAGGACCTGGAATAGCCATGGCGCGCGCAAGGCCCCCCGGCATCGTCGCCACCCTGGCACGTCACCCGCAGCAGACCCTCGACATCCTCTGGGCGCGGCTGACCGGCCAGCGCCTGCGCGCTCGGCAGCGCCTCGCCGCCCTCGTCGGGATCGACCACCAACTGGCGCTGCCGGCCGCCATCCTCGACCGCTTCCCGATCGAACGCGAGGCGACGGACGAGCCCGACCTGCACGTGCTCACCGCGCCGGGCCATGACCTCGTCGCGGGCGCGTGCCGAACCTTCGCCGACGCCTTCGCCGCCGATTCCAGCCTGCACGCGCTCTACGGCGACGCGCTGATCCAGCCGACGCCCGGGGGGCCGGTGTTCCCGCTGCTGCGCCCGGCCTTCGATGCGGACTACCTGATGGCCGTCGACTGGCTCGGCCCAGTGCTGGCGCTGCGCCGAACGAGCTTTTTGCAGATCGCCGGCGCGGATGCGGAGATCTCTGCGCTGGAGGCCGTGCTGCGCATCGCCGAGCGCTACGGCGTCGGCGCGATCGGGCACCTGCCGGGGATCGCGTCGGTTCAAATCGGGGCGGATGTGGGCGACGCCGGTGTCCGAAGCCCGGCGCGGGTCCCCTCTCCCGTCCGGGAGAGGGACAGGGTGAGGGACCAGGTCTTTCCGGCGCGGTCGCACCCCACACCCCAACCCTCTCCCGGACGGGAGAGGGGGCCGGTCGGCGAGGTGGAAACATCGAGTCCGCAGAAGGAGCATTCGCTGGATCGGCGTCTCGCGATCCTCCGCCGCCACCTCGACCGCACCGGGCGGGCCGAGACGGAACTCGCGCGCGAACCCGACGTCGTCGTCGTCCTGCATCCGCTGCCCGACCCGCTCCCGCTCGTCAGCGTGATCGTGCCGACCCGCGACCGGGTCGACCTGCTGCGGCCCTGCCTGGAAAGCCTGCGCACGCAGACCGGTTGGCCGAACCTCGAGATCCTGGTCGCCGACAACGACAGCGGCGCGCCCGAGACGCGGGCCTATTTCCGCATCCTGGAAGGGGAGGGGGTGCGCATCGTCGACTGCCCCGGCCCCTTCGACTTCGCCGGCATGAACAACGCCGCCGCCGCCCTGGCGCAGGGCGCGGTGCTCGCCTTCGTCAACAACGACGTCGAGGCCTTCGCGCCGGGCTGGCTCGGGCGGATGGTGCGCGAGGCGCTGCGGCCGGAGGTCGGCGCGGTCGGCGCCAAGCTGCTCGACGGGGCGGGGCGGATCCAGCACGGCGGCATCGTGCTCGGCACCGGCGGGCTGGCGACCCACGCGCACCGGCACTTTCCGGGCGACGCCCCCGGCTACGGGATGCGCCTCCAGGCGACGCACGCGGTCTCGGCCGTCACCGCCGCGTGCCTTGTGGTCGAGGCGCGGAAATTCCGCGCGGTCGGCGGCTTCGACGCCGAGCACTTCGCGGTGGACTTCAACGACGTCGACCTATGCCTGCGCCTGAATGCGGCCGGCCATCGCACGCTGATGGCGCCGGGCGCGGTGCTGCATCACCGCGAGGGGGCGAGCCGGAGGCGCTCGGCGGAGGCGGAAAAGCGCCACGCCCGCGAGGTCGCGGCATTTCAAATGCGATGGAGGCCGCTGCTGGCGCAGGACCCCCATTATCATCCGGCCTTCGACCCGAACCTTTCGACCCACGCGCGGCTGCGCGCGGGATGGTTCGACCAGCCTACTGGACCAAGCGCGGTCCGCCGGTCTGGACCTTCTCGTTCTCCGACATGATGCCGAGACGCTTGGCGACCTCGGTGTAGGCCTCGATCAGCCCCCCGAGGTCCTTGCGGAACCGGTCCTTGTCGAGCTTGTCCGCGGACTTGATGTCCCACAGGCGGCATGAATCCGGGGAGATCTCGTCGGCGACGACGATGCGCATCATGTCGCCTTCCCACAGGCGGCCGGTCTCGATCTTGAAGTCGACGAGGCGGATGCCGACGCCGAGGAACAGGCCAGACAGGAAGTCGTTGACGCGGATCGCCAGCGCCATGATGTCGTCGATCTCCTGGGGCGTGGCCCAGCCGAACGCGGTGATGTGCTCCTCGGAGACCATCGGGTCGTTGAGCGCGTCGTTCTTGTAATAGAACTCGATGATCGAGCGCGGCAGCTGCGTGCCTTCCTCGAGGCCCAGCCGCGTCGCCAGCGAGCCGGCGGCGACGTTGCGCACCACCACCTCGAGCGGGATGATCTCGACTTCGCGGATCAGCTGCTCGCGCATGTTGAGCCGGCGAATGAAATGGGTCGGCACGCCGATGTCGTTGAGGTGCTGGAAGACGAATTCCGAGATCCGATTGTTCAGCACGCCCTTGCCGTCGATGATCTCGTGCTTCTTCGCGTTGAAGGCGGTCGCGTCGTCCTTGAAGTGCTGGATGAGCGTTCCCGGCTCCGGACCCTCGTAGAGGACCTTCGCCTTGCCCTCGTAGATGCGACGGCGGCGGTTCATAGGCGTGTACCGTGGTTTGAGGAAGTCCATCGGGCCGTGGCTCCTGGGCGACGTGACGTGCGCGGATTCCGCGGCGTTCAGACCTCGCGAGAGGTCGGGCCGCGGGCACAAGTCATGACTCCAGAACTCCGGCGGCCGTGCCGCAAACTACCCGAAGCGCGTTGGCAGCACAACGCGTTAGCCGGGTGGGGGATACGCGCCGTGCGCTCTTCACTTCCCCGGAAAGGCCGCCGGTTTCGTCGAGCTCCGCGGGTACCGAAGCGGGCGCCAGTCCCTTCTCCCGTTTGGGACAGGGAGACGGTCGGCGTTTCGAGCGACTCCTTCGATGCCGTCGCCCACGGATGCGAAAGTTCGATCACGGTAGAGGAAAGGTAAAGGCGCGGGTTCCCACTCCCTCTGGACGATAGAGCCGCGGGCCGCCCTCACACCGTCTTGTCCGGGTAGCGGCACAGGTCGGCGATCGGGCAGCGCGGGCAGTCGGGCTTGCGCGCCTTGCAGACGTAGCGCCCGAACAGGATCAGCCAGTGGTGGGCGTTGAGCCGGAAGGGCTCCGGCACCAGCGCCTCCAGCCCGGCCTGGACCTTGTCGGTGGTGGCGGCCACCACCAGGGGGATGCGGTTGGCCACGCGGAAGATGTGGGTGTCGACGGCGATGCGCGGCTCGCCGAAGGCGACGTTGAGCACCACGCTCGCGGTCTTGGCGCCGACGCCGGGCAGCACCTGCAGCTCGGCCTGGCTGCGCGGCACCGCGCCGCCGTGCTGCTCCACCAGGATGCGCGAGAGCGCGACGACGTTCTTCGCCTTGGTGTTGAACAGCCCGATCGTGCGGATGAACCCGCGCACCTGCTCCTCGCCCAGCGCCAGCATCGCCTCCGGGTTGTCGGCGACGGCGAAGAGCGGCCCGGTCGCGCGGTTCACGCCGACATCGGTCGCCTGGGCCGACAGCACCACCGCCACGAGCAGCGTGTAGGGGTTGAGGAATTCGAGCTCGGCCCGCGGCTCCGGGTCGGCCGCCCGCAGGCGGGAGAAGATCTCGACGAGGGTCTCCGGCCCCACGGGCTCGGGCGCGCGGGTGGCGCGTGCGACGATCGGTCGGGCGAGCGTGGCCCCGATCGCGGCTTTCTTCACGGCGGGCGGCTTCCTGGCTGGCATCGTCGGGTTATATTGGCCCCATGGCGAGCGGCAACCTCCACGTCCACCCGGACGGCCTCGATCCCGACACCATCGACCAGCCGGTCTTCTCGGCCACCATCCGGCCGGCCCAATCCCTGAGCCGCGTCGGCTTCAAGGTGGTGATGACCGGCTGCTGCCTCGTCTCCCTAGTGATCTCGGTGTGGTGCTGGCGCATGGGCTTCTGGCCGATCGCCGGGTTCTTCGGCCTCGACATGCTGGCGATCTACGCCGCGCTCAAGGTCAGCTTCCGCCGCGGCCGCTCCTTCGAGGAGGTGATGATCTCGCAGCTCGAGATCCTGCTCACCCGGGTCAGCCACCGCGGGGAACGCCACCAATGGCGCTTCAACCCGCTCTGGACCAAGCTGACCCAGGTCGAGGACGAGGAATACGGGCTGCAGCGCCTGACCCTGGTCTCGCGCCGGGAATATGTGGTCGTCGCCCGCGACGCCTCGCCCGACGAGCGCGCCCGCATCGCCCGCGGCCTCACCGGGGCGCTCGCGCAGGTGAAAAAGGGGTACTGACGGAAGGCACCGACGACGTATTACCCAAACTAAGGTGCACCCCCTCTCACCGAGTGCGGGGAGAGGGCTTTGCCGACCTCGTCGTCGGCAAAGCGAGGCGGTAGCCGAAGGTGAGGGGGCTTGGCCGGAAGAGCCACGTCCGCCACCTCCCCCTCACCGCCGCTTCGGCTTCGCCTTCGCTCCCCGCACGGACGACGAGGTCCGTGCGGGCCTCTCCCCGCATGCGGGGAGAGGGGATGCGCGGCACCACCTGTCATTCCCGGCCTCGTCGGCACGGAAGATGCCTCGGTTCTCACACCTGAGCGGAGGGCGCACGTGCACGACACCCCCACCATCGACCGGCGCACCCTGCTCGGCGGCATCGCGACGGCTGCGGCCGTCGCGGCGTCGCCGGCACGTGGGACCGAGGCGAACGCCATCACCGCCGCCTCGGCGGGCGAGCTGGCCGAGGCGATTCGCAGCCGGCGCTACAGTGCGGTCGAGGTGGTGGAGGCGCATCTCGCCCGCATCGCCGCGGTCAACCCACGGCTCAACGCCGTCGTCCAGGTCACGGCGGAGTCAGCCCGCCGCGAGGCCGCCGCCGCCGACGCCGCCCTGGCGCGGGGCGAGGCACCAAAACCCCTCCACGGCGTGCCGGTCACGATCAAGGACACGCTGGAGACCGCGGGCGTGGTCTGCACCGGCGGCACGCTCGGCCGCGCCGGCTTCGTGCCGAAGGCCGACGCCACCGCGGTGGCCCGCCTCCGCGCGGCCGGCGCGATCGTGCTGGGCAAGACCAACGTGCCGGAGCTGGCCGGCGCGCTGGAGACCGACAACCTGGTCTACGGCCGCACCAACAACCCCTACGACCTCGCCCGCACCCCGGGCGGCAGCAGCGGCGGCGAGGCGGCGATCGTCGCCGCCGGCGGTTCGCCCCTCGGCCTCGGCACCGATGCCGGCGGCAGCATCCGCGTGCCGGCGCATTATTGCGGCCTCGCCGCCCTGAAGCCGACCTCCGGCCGCATTCCGCGCACCGGGCAGTTCCCCCGGCCGATGGGCGCGCGCAACAGCGTGTTCCACGTCAGCCTGATCGCCCGTCGCGTCGACGACCTCGCGCTGGCGCTGCCCGTCGTCGCCGGGCCGGATTTTTCCGACTACACCATCGTCGACATGCCCCTGCGCGATCCCCGCGCGGTCGTCCTGCGCGGATTGAAGCTCGCCTGCTTCGACGACGACGGCGCCTCCGCCCCGACCCCGGAGATCGCCGCCGCGATCCGCTCGGCGGCGCGGGCCTTCGCGGAGGCGGGCCTCGCTGTCGAGGAGCGTCGCCTGCCGGACGCGGACAAGGCGGCTGCCATCTACTACGACATGACCCCGGGCGACGGCGGCGCCGGCACCCGCGCCTTCCTGAGATCGATCGGCACCGACCGGATCTCCCCGCTGTTCGAGCAGTCGCTGAGCTCGCGCGCGGCGCCGGCCATGCCCGACATCACCGCGGCGCTGGCGGCGTTCAACCGCTGGGACGCGTTCCGCAATGCGCAGCTCGCGTTCCTGCACGGTTACGATGCGGTGCTCTCGCCAGTCCTGCCCTACGTGGCGCCGCCGCACGGCACCAGCTTCGATCCGATGCTGCAACGGGGGGCGGGCTATGCCCAGAACCACAACCTCACCGGTTGGCCGGCGGTGGCGGTCCGCGTCGGGACCTCGCATGAGGGGATGCCGATCGGCGTGCAGGTGGCGGCCCATCCCTGGCGCGAGGACGTCGCCCTGGCGCTCGGCCGCCATCTCAAGGCGAGCTTCGGCGGCTTCTCCCCGCCTCCGCTCTGAGCGATCGCCTTACTCGCCCGGCGTCCAGTCGATCCGCGGGCGCTGCGCCAGAATGCGGTCGAAGTAGTTGGCCACCGCCTGCGCCCCGTCCGAATGCATCATCGCCACCGGGTGGGCGAGGTAGGCGCGCGCCAGCTCCAGAGGCATCTCGCCGGCCTTCAGCGCGGCCAGCACCACATCGATGAAGGCGTCGTTGGCCTCGTTGAAGTCGTTCGACAGCTTCTTGCGGTCGTTCAGGGCCTTGATCGCCATCGCGCATGCTCCGTGCCGCCCCCGCGGCGACGCGGTTCTACGGATCGGGGGGCGGATCGTTCCGCGATGCGGATGCCCCCCGGGTCATGGAAGGGCGTCGCTGTTCGCCTCGGGGCCGCCTTCCAGGCTCTGTCATGTCTCTGTCGTGAAAATCCGCAAAAGTTCCATTTCGCCTGTTGACGGGCTGGGTGGGTGTCCGTATACCCCTGTTCATCGAACGGGGGCGGCGGCGACGCGGTTCTGGTTCGGGACCACCGACATGACGAGCGAAGGGGCAACTGGCGTGAGCCGGGTGGCCTGGTGTTTGTGTCGGCGGTGTTGTCGGTTTCGGGTCTGGCCTTGGTGTCGGGTTTGGGGTTGACAGGGGGTCTGGGTGGGTTTAGACGCCTCCCACCGCTGAGGCGGACCACCGAGTGGTTGGTTCGGTATCACGGTTCTCCAAGACGGGCAAGGCGGTTTAGGGTTGATAGCCCTGGATTT
>NZ_VRUT01000240.1:0-5015 GCF_008039465.1 Methylobacterium sp. WL120
GGGAAGGGTAGAGCTAGACCACGACGGGCGGCGGGTCGGGAAGGGGAAGAGAAGGAGGAGACGAGGCGAGCCCCAAGAGGGGCGCGCCGGGCCCGGGGGCCCATATGTGGAACCAATCACCCGATTATCGTTGCAGGAGAACGGGTTACAGCGCCGAGAACGCCAACCAGGATTTCGTCCATCTTGGCCTCCATCCACGCACCCTTGGAAGCCGGTACGATGAAGCTGTCGTGGACGGGCAGGCAGGGGACGGACGCCTTCTCGCACGCCTTCAGGACGTCCACCGCCATGGCGGCGTCCACGGCCATGCAGCGGATCCCACGGTCGGCGCCGATGTCTTTCGCGATGGGCGCGTTCCTCTTCACCACCGCCTTCAGCAGGCCGCGGGTATAGTCCCATCCGTGCCCCCACCCGTCCTTGTCCATGAGGGCCGCGGCCGCCGAGTTCATCGTCCGGGCGTTGAGGGCCACGTTCAAGGCCAGCTTCCCCTCGGACCTCGGGAACACGCCGGTCTCGTAGGGATCGTGGCGCAGGGCATGTCCCCGGGCCGCGTACAGAATCCTGGGGTGGAGCGTTGCGAAATCCGGTTCGACGCAGACCTCGCCGTTGATGAAGAGGTCCTTGCGGGCGCCCTTGGGTAGGGACTGCCACCACCCGTACAGGCGCCCGTGCCGGTCCCACCGGCCGCGGCCGAATACGCGGTACACCTCGGGGCTCGGGGTTGGCACCACGCAGGCCCAAGTGCCGCGCTTGTCGTTGCGGGCCCGGACGACGCGCGTGGCGTGCTCCCATCCGTCGCCCGTCGGCATCGTGACGCTGACCTGCCCGAGGTAGGCGCTGATGCGGTCGAGCTCGGCCTCCAGGCGTCGCGTCTGCCGGGTGGGGTCGTAGCCGATGACGTCGCCGGCGTCGTCCTTGAGGATGAGGCGCGACCGCCGGGTCTCGTACTCGAAGGGCGAGTCGCGGTAGGCGTGGACGAGGTCGGGCGTCGCGCGCAGGCGGCTCTGCATCCCGGTGGTGAGGTGGTCCCCGGCGCTCGCCCTGACCTCCTCGATGAGGCCGAGTTCGACGAGCTCAGCTACGGCGGCGAGGACGCGGTCGTAGGTGTAGGGCAGGCCCTGGTACCGCGACTGACCGGCGTAGAACGCCTTCCGGCGGCTGTAGCTCACCCACCTGCCCGCGCCGGGCTCGATGTCTGCGGCGATGCATGCGGCCGCGAGGACGCTGCGACGGGCGAGGTCCTGCTTGCGGTCGGCGATGTCGGGGATGCCGGCGGCCGAGAGGATATTCTCGGGGACGCGCCAGTGGAAATCGAGGGCGCGGTCTCGCGCCGGTCCTGTGTCGAGCATGAAGCGTCATCCGGTGACGGTTCATCGTCGAACACCACTTCGACGACGTCCGACAGTCAGCGTTCGCCAGAGCCTTGCTTATGTCCAGGCCTCTGATCCGGCCGGTTTACTCCATTCCGTAGAGTAAACTACCTTGAAAGCTTGCCCATAGGTAAGGCTATACTCGTGGCACTAGAAGCCCCCTGCCGTGTCCATGCGGTGGCCCGTCTCCGCCGGAATGTGAAATCACACCAAGCACCCATCGGAACGGCTCAGCGGCGTTTCGGCGAGGTCCGACTTTTTTTCGGGATTTCCCACGGTCCGTCACGCTGATCCTCGGGCAGGCCGCCTGAAGGGGCTTGGGGATGCCTCCGGCCGCGAATCGCCCCCCGACCGCGAGGGGAACGACATCGTGGTGCAGACCTATCCGATCGGCGCCGAGCCGGTGGCAGCGGGGCGCTCAGTGCACGGGCGAATGGCCGACGAGCATACGACCGCCGTCTCGCTGGCCGACAGCCGCTTCCGGGAGGATCTTGGCCGGGCGGGCATCGATTACGACACGGTGCACCGGGACATCCACCCGTGCGTCCTCGGCGCCCTCGTCCGCGGCGAACACACCGATCCGCTGGACGCCTACGAGCGCACGGTCGGCGCGATGCAGGGGCCGCTGCAGCCCTACGTAAAGTCGACCACGGTCCGGGAAGAGATCCCGGACGTCCGCTTCGGCCAAGCGAACCCCTCCGCGGTCGTAGACCACATCGACGACGCTCCGCGCACGGCGAAGGGGCCGGTGGCGAAGGCGCTGAATGCAGCGCGCAACACTTTGTGGACCCGCTCGGGGCCGGGTCAGCTGCGGGAGCTCGATCTGAGCGTGGAGGGTTTGCAGGGTGCCCGTTCCGCGATCGGCGACCTGATCTCTCAGGCCGAGCCCACGGCGCAGCGCGTCCTGATCGGCGTGCGTGACCGCCTCGACCGGGCACTCGCCGCGGTGCCGGAGCATGCCGAGGCCACGCGTAACTTCGCGGCGGCGAGTGTGCCGCTGCGTCCCTTCGAGAACCAGGCGCTGGCCAAGGTCATTGAGCGCGACGAGTTCGGTCGCGCCTTCACGCTACCGGCGGAAGGGTCGGCGCCAACGATTGAGGCTGGCGGGCCGACGGCCGTGCGCACCTTCAACACCGTGGCGCCGCCCGAGGCGCGTGCCGGCTTCGAGAACTACCTTGGGACGAAGCTCTTGGATGGGGCGACAGACGCCCGCGGCACGGTCTCGGGCGATGCGCTGGCGCTCGGCATCCGGGACCGCTCCGACGTCCTCGACACGGTGCCAGGGTTGCAGCGGCGACTGCAGGGCGTCCGCGCGGCCGACGAGGCGCTCGCGCCGCAGCGTCAGGGTGCGATCGGCGAGCTGTCGCGCGCCCCGACGACGGAGGCCGCCGGCAACATGGTGTTGCCGTCCAAGCCGCGGGTCGGCGGCGAACGCGAGCTCATCGACCTCATCATGCGGACGGCGCGCGAGGAGCCGCAGGGGACGGCGCAGCTCGTGCGGCAGCGTCTCGCCGACCAGGCCGACACCAGTATGGGCCGGCTCGTCGGCGGCGAGGCGCAGGGCGGCGGGGCGAAGTTCGCCAAGGACATCGCCGGGACGCGTCAGCAGGCGACCAATCTCGATGCGGTGCTGCGCGCCCTGCCCGACAGCCCCGCGGCGCCGGCCGCGGTCGATGACCTCATGCAGATTCTGCGCGCTACGGGCACCCGGAAGCCGCAGGGATCGGCCACGTCCTTCAACGACCAGTACCGGGCGGAGATCGGCGGTGAGAGCCTGCCGCAACAGGCCATGACGGCGCTGAAGACGCAGGGCCGCTCCCTGCTGGCCAACGTCGGCGACGCGTCGAAGCGAGCCTACCTCGGGCGCAACAACGCCGCGTTGGCGGACATTTTGTCGGCGCCGGACAGCGTCCAGCAGATCCGCGCCATCGCGGCAAGGCGCGCCGAGACGCCGTTCGCCGATGCGTTCATGCGGATGGCGGTCCAGGCGCCGCAGTCGATCAGCGAAGTGTTCGGTGGCGCTCGATGACCTACACACTCAATCGCCTCGCCGCCGGTAGTTACGACCTCGTCCTCGACGGCATCATCGTCGGGAGTGTGGTCCGCGAGGTGTCGGCCGATGGCGGGCATCGCGCCTGGCATGCCGAGCTGCTCGAAGACCTGCCGCCCGATCGCCGCCCGATCCCCTTCACCGAGATTGAGCACGCCTTTCCGACGCTGGACGCGGCGACGGCGTGGCTCGGGCGCGCGATGGTCCTAGGTTCGCTTCAGGCTGCCTAGCGGTGATGGCGCAGTCGACACATCTGCAACGGGGGCTCACATTGGCGACTTCGCAGAGCCTACGTTCTGCAAGCTGAAATTGGCTCTCAGATGAATTCGATAGAGGTGCTCACCGATGCGCGATCTCGGGAAGTGGCTTGGCCCCTCATCGTAGAGGCTCTGCGTGATCTATCAATTCACGGCAGCGTTGATGATCAAGGCCGTCCCTGGATCGAAGTTGCCGCATACTTGACCGGCTATTCGACAAATCATTTGCGAATTGGACAAAGGACCTTCTCATCAATACAGACTTTTATTGAGTTAAATGGTTTGAAAAATCATGCATTAGAATGGCCAATATCTAATCTTGAGGTTATTACTCGGATAGCGAAAACAAATCCGGAGCGCGCAAAGCAAATACTAAGTGGCGATGGTCATCATAGCCTTCGAGAATTGCGCAATCTGTATGACCGGGCCAGAAGTGAAGCCGGAAGCCAGATTTCGGCGATGAGTGCCGGACACCAATCGGCCAAAGAATTCACGAAAAAAATTTTTAGTGAAATATCTAATAGGGACGTGCTTCGAAAATTATTAGGCCTTGACCTCGATGTTTCTCTTGGAGCGCTCAAATTATGGCCTGGTCGCTACCCGTATGTTCATCCGGATTTTTATGTTGATTTTTCAATCAACGGCCAAGCCCATATTGCAGCATTTGAAGGGTTGAGGTTCTTTGGAGATGTCACATCACAGGTAGCAACCAAGGCTGCGCTCAAGGCCGCAGTTGAAGCCACGTTTTTCTCGCAATACTATTGGTGCACGCCAAGCTGGGTATCGATCGCCGACCTTGAAGCCCTCAGGGATGAACTTGGCCTTATGAACGTCGGGATAGTGGCCATCAGCGAGAACAAAGTCGAGACGGTTCTACGCCCTCTCGGTCCGTCATTGCACGACCGACGATCTGTACTGTCAAAGGATAAAGCGTTCCTCAGGCGGCTTGGAGTTCAGTCTTAGCTGGCGAGAAGGCCATACAGCACAGCCAGCAGACAACAAAAGGCCCGGCTTCGCAGCCGGGCCTCAAGGTAGTCTCGGTGATCCTGGTCAAACCCTGCGCGGCTATTCAGAACCGCGCAGAGAGCAAGCTTGCTCAGAAGTCGCGCTGGACGCGGGCGCGGACCTGGAAGACGTCGTCGCTGGTGGTGGTGCGCACGAACCCGCCGGCGTTGATCGCGGCGACACGGGCGGTCGAGTAGGCGGTCGGGTCCTTGTCCTGGTCGATCACGCGGCCGTTCTTGACGCCGATCTGGGTGTAGAAGCCTTCCACACCGATATCGAGGTCCTTGACCGGCGACCAGATCAGGCTCGCGCCGGCGACGAACTGGTAGGTGT
>NZ_VRUT01000241.1:0-4908 GCF_008039465.1 Methylobacterium sp. WL120
GGCCTCGAGGCGCCGGCCGTCGTCGCGACCTCGACGCTGACCGGCGCCGGCCTGCCCGCCCTGTCCGAGGCGCTGGCGGCCCTCCTCGACGCGGCTCCGCCGCGGGCCGACGACGGCTTCCCCTACCTGCCGGTGGACCGGGTGTTCTCGCGGGCGGGCTTCGGCACGGTGGTCACCGGCACGCTCCGGCGCGGGCGCCTCTCCGTCGGCGACGCGGTCGCGATCGTGCCGGGCGGCGCCACGGCGACGGTGCGCGGCCTGCAGATCCACGGCCGCGCCGTGACGACGGCCGAGCCCGGCCGGCGGACGGCGGTGGCCCTGCGCGGCGTCGGCCTGTCCGACATCGCCCGGGGGCAGGCGCTCGCGCCGCCGGACCTCCTGGCGTCGTCGCGCTGGCTCGACGTTTCGCTCATCGCGAGCCCGGGCGGCGACCCGCTTCCCGGAGGCACGGCCCTGCGGCTGCTGTTCGGCACCAGCGAGGTCGGCGCGCGCCTGCGCCTCCTCGACCGCGACGCGCTGGAGCCCGGCGCGACGGCGCCGGCGCAGCTCCACCTCGACGCCGCCGTCACCGTGCCGGCGCGCGAGCCGTTCATCCTGCGCCGCGATTCGCCCGCGACCACGGTGGCCGGCGGGCGGGTGCTCGATCCCGACAGCCGCCGCCGCAAACGCCACGACCCCCGCGTGCTCGCCGACCTCGCGGCGCTTGCCGAAGGCGGGCCGGCCGAGGCTCTGGCGATCCGCCTCGCGCAAGCGGGGGCTGCCGGCGCCGCCTTGGGCGACCTCGCCCGCGTCGGCGGCGCGGCGCCCGACCGGGTGCGGGCGCTGCTGCCGTCGCTCGGCGCCCGCGAGGTCGGCGAGCGCATCCTCGGCGGACCCGCCTTCGCGAGCCTTCGCGACGCGATCCTGGCGGTGCTGGACGGGCACCATCGCGACCAGCCGATGGAGCACGGCCTGCCGGCCGAGCGGATCGTCAGGGCGCTCGGACTCGCCGAGCCGGTGGCCGCCGCGGCGCTGCGCGACCTCGTCGCCACCGGCGACGTCGCATCAGGGGGCACTCAGGGCGCCGCCCTCTTCCGCCGCGCAGGGTTCAACCCGGCCCGCAACGAGAGCGAGGTCGCCCGGCGCCTCGAGGCCCTGTTCCGCCACGCCGGCCTCACGCCGCCCGACGAGGCGGAGGCGGTCGGGCGCGACGTGCGCCGCCGCGAGGCGCTGACCTACCTCGTCGGCGCCGGCACGGTGATCCGCGCTGTCGACCGGGTGCAGCGCCGCGCCGTGCTGTTCCACAAGGCGGCGGTGGAGGAGGCGCGGGCCAAGCTCCGCGCCACCTTCCCCGAGGCGACCGGCCCCGAATCCGGCTTCCTGGCCCGCGAGGCCGGAGCGGCGCTCGGGATCTCGCGAAAGTTCTCGATCCCGCTGCTGGAGCACCTCGACGCCACCGGCTTCACCCGCCGGGCCGGCGACCGGCGGGTGATCGTCGGGTAGGCCCTCGCCGGGGCTTGGCCGTCTCGGCGGGCGATCGGAAGCGGCCGCGCCGCGGCGGGTCCGGCGATCGCGTCGGCGAGGGAGGCGGTGTCCTGGGCGATGCCGGAGGAGCGGACCGAGCCCCGGTCCAGAGCAGGAGCATGCCGACGACGGAGAGGTCGTCCACGGCAGCGACGCGGTGCTGGTGCACCGGCCGCCGCGCGGTCGAGGCCGGTTCCGCCGGACCGCTCCGCGAGCCGCCGGTGCGGCGTCGCGTGCCGGAACTCGCATGCCCCGGCTGCCATTCCGCTCCTATCCCGAGGCCGCGCGACCGCGCGCCGCCTGCCGCTCACGCTTCTCCGGATAGACCTTCATGCAGCTTCTTCGACGCGACCTCGCCGCGGCCGCCATCCTCCTCCTCGGGACCGTCTCCGGCCATGCCCAAGGCAAGCCCCTTACCCAAGGCAAGCCCCTGCCCGCGCCGTCGAGCTCCGTGATGCCGCCGGTCGAGCTGACGATCACCGCCGAGAACGGCAAGCCGGTCTGCGCCCCGGCGGAGCTGCGCCTGCCCGCTAACACCGACGTCGCCCTGCACGTGGTCAGCCACGCCGACACGCCGGTGACGATCACCGCGGACGGCCTGTTCGAGAACGGCCACGTGCTCCACGCCGACGGCGACCTCGTGCACGTCGCCAGCGAGAAGGGCTACCTGGTCAAGCGCGACGGCCAGGGCACCCTGCGCGTGCGGACGCTCGAGGCCGGAAACCACGACTTCGCCTGCACCAGCACCGCCAACAAGAACGCGCCGTTCGTGGGCAAGCTCGTGCTCACGCCGCCGGCGAACTGACCGAGTCGGGCGGCAGGGCGCGGGCGGGCGGAGACGGCATCACCGGAATTCAGCCTTAATTTTGCGTTACGAATTCAATCGGAATTCAACAGGTGTTGCAGACGGGACCTTTCGATCGGTCCCGCAGGGTCGTATTCGATCCCTGCTAGCCCGAACGCTCCGATGGTGCCCGTGCCGAACACCGTGTCCGCCCGCCGCGTCACGAAACCCCTGCGGGGCTTGATTCGCGGCGTCGCGCTGCTCACCGGGCTGTTCGTCCTGCCGAGCGCGGTGCTCGCCTACGCCGACCTCCTCCCGGCTCCGTTCGATTTCGGCTTCCACGACGCGGGCGCCGAGATCGACCTGCCGCACGTCGCCCGGCAGATCGCCATCGGCGCGCCGCTGCGCATCGTCGCCTTCGGCTCGTCCTCCACCGAGGGCATCGGCGCCAGCACGCCGGCCAACGCCTACCCCGCCCGCCTGCAGGCGGACCTGCGCGCCGCCCTGCCGAGCGTCGCCGCCAGCATCACGGTGCTGAACCGCGGCATCGGCGGCGAGCACGTCGACGACATGCTGCGCCGCCTCGACCGCGACGTGATCGCCGCCGAGCCGCAGCTCGTGATCTGGCAGACCGGCAGCAACGACCCCCTGCGCGGCGTGTCCATCGAGCATTTCCGCGAGGCGACGGTGAGCGCCGTGCGCCGCATGCAGGAGGCCGGCATCGACGTGGTTCTGATGGAGCCGCAATGGTGCCCGAAGCTCGACGCCACCCCCGGCTCCGACCGCTTCCGCGACGCCGTGCGCGAGATCGGCGACGAACTCGACGTGCCGGTGATCCGCCGCGCCGACCTGATGCGCGGCTGGATCCGCGACGGCAAGCTGACCCACAACCAGCTCTTCTCCGCCGACGGCCTCCACATGGCCGACCGCGGCTACGCGATGCTCGCCAAGGCGGCAGCCGCCGCGATCATCGAGGATGCCGGCCGCGTCCAGGTCACCGAGGCGGTCGCCGAGTAGCGGCGGAGCTTCAGCGCTTCGGGTCGCCGCCCGGCCTGCCGACCCGATCCCATTGCGCCTTCGCCTCGGCCGCCGGCTTCGTCAGTAGCACCTTTCCGTCCACCGTGCCGATCCACGCGATCGGGATGACGTGAGGCCGCCCGCCGGCATCCCGGTCGGTCCCGGCCAGGACGATGGTCCCGTCCTCGACCGTGTCGACCGTGCCCACATGCGCCCCGTCCGCGCCGACCACCTCCATGTGCGCGGTGACGCGGGCGGCTCCCGCCACCGGCGTGGTCTGCGCGAAGGCCGCGGGCGCGAGCAGGATCGCCGCGGCAGAAGCCAAGGCTCGGCAGGCGGCGGCTCGGCAGGCGGCGGTTCGGCGAGGGGAGGCCTGTAAACGGTCCCGCATGGGCGATCTCCTTCGATGCGTCGCGGTCGGCGTCCCTCCCAACCGCCCGCGCCCCGGCGCGTTTCCCCGTTCCCGCGCCGGCCGCGGCAGCCCCTGGCTCGCGGCTTGCCCGTGGGCCTTCGTGTCGAGGGCCGTTCCCGGCTAAAGCCCTTGGCGAGTGCCCGGACACGGGTTCGTCGCCGAAGCCTGTCATGAGGCGCGGCTACCGGCAGGACGCCGCAGGAACGAGGTGGGAATGGACGGGCCGGAACGTATCGCGATCCTCGGCGTGCCGACCGAGGTCGGCACCAGCGAGCCCGGCTCCGTGATGGGCCCGGCCGCCCTGCGCACCGCCGGCCTCGTCCGCACCCTGCGCGACCTCGGCCACGCGGTGGCCGACCACGGCGACGTGGTGCCCGACGGGCCGGCCGACGCCGTCGGCAGGCCGGCCGTCGCCGCCTGGACCCGCGCGCTCGCCCGGCGGGTCGAGGCCGCGCTCTATGCGGGCGACTTGCCCGTGGTCCTCGGCGGCGACCACAGCCTGTCGCTCGGGACCGTGGAGGGGGCGATGCGCCACTGCGCGCGGACCGGCCGGCCGCTTTTCGTGCTCTGGCTCGACGCGCATGCCGACTTCAACACCCCCGAGACCTCGCCGTCGGGGAACCTGCACGGCATGCCCCTGGCGGCGCTCTGCGGCGAGCCCGGCTTGTCCGACCTGTTCGCCGACCCCGGCCGCCCCGCCCTCGACCCGACCCGCGTCCACCTGTTCGGCCTGCGCTCGATCGATGCCGGCGAGCGGGCGCTCGTGGCCGCGCGGAACGTCGAGGTCACCGACATGCGCCACATCGACGAGTTCGGCGTGGTGGCGCCGCTCCGGCGCAGCTTGGAGCGGGTCGCGGCGGCCTCGGGCCACCTGCATGTCAGCTTCGACATCGACTTCCTCGATCCCGGCCTCGCGCCGGCCGTCGGCACCACGGTGCCCGGCGGGGCGACGTTCCGCGAGGCGCACCTGATCATGGAAATGCTGCACGATTCCGGCCTCGTCGGCTCGCTCGACGTGGTCGAGCTCAACCCGTTCCTGGACGAGCGCGGCCGCAGCGCCCGCGTGCTGGTGGAACTGGTCGCCAGCCTGTTCGGCCGCCGCATCCTCGACCGCCCGACCCCGCCGATCGCCGCGGTGCCGGCGCCCGCGACGCGCGGATGAGCGAGGGCCAGGCCCGACCCGACCCTGCGG
>NZ_VRUT01000242.1:0-4893 GCF_008039465.1 Methylobacterium sp. WL120
TCACGCCGCCACCGGTAGTACGTCACCGAACTCACACCGAGCGCGCGGATTGCATCGGCCACGCTCTGGCCCTGTGAGATCAGCACGTCCGCCTGACGGAGCTTCGCGACGATCTCCTCGGGCTTCGGGTGTTTTGCCATCTCGTCCGTCCTCCAGGCTCAAAAGCCATACCAAAGGGCGGACCACTTCAATGGGGGCTGACCAAGTTCGCCACGAGTGCGGAGGCGCAGAGCGTCGACGCTAAGGCCTTCAGCACCGGCGTGTTCGTACCGGACGCGCTCGATAGCGCAGTTGCGCGGGAGTACTATGCGATCCTGGGTCGGACGCCTGATGCGACCGGGCTCCAAGGCTTCGAGGCTCAGGTGAAGCAGGCGGCGGCAAGCGGCGGGGCCAACGGTACGTTCCAGGCACTCGGCAACGTCGCCAACGCGATGCTGAACTCATCGGAGTACGCCACGACGCATGCGGGTCAGACCACTGCCGGGTTCGTGGACAGCCTCTATGTCGGCGCACTCGGACGACATGCGGATGCAGGCGGTGCAGCCTTCTTCGCCGACCAGCTCGCGCATGGGATCTCGAAGGCAGCGGTCGTTCTAGAGATCAGCCAGAGCGCCGAGGCTCAGGTCCACCTGGTCGGGCAGATCGAGAACGGGTTCCACCTCATTGGGTGAGGGACCGGACGTTGATAACGCAAGCCAATGACCCGTAAGCTGCGCGGATGACCCGTTGGCTTGAGATCGTCGTCGTTCTGCTCTTGATCGGGCTCGCTGCCGCTCTGTTCTGGTGGTTCGGGATGCGGAGCGAGCCGCTGATCGGCGGACCGACAGGGTGAGCGCCGAGGTAGGGAGGTAACCCAAACCGAGCGCGACACTCGCCGAGCGGCTGCACCATCGCAGCTCGCCCGGCTTGCACATCCGACCGCGGCGCGGCTGGTGCGGTAGACATGTAGTTTGAAACGGCAGAAGCAACGTACTGTGCTATCACGGTATGGCCGTTGTTCCCTACGGGTGAAGGGATCTGCACCAGTACCGCGCTTGAGGCGTTGCGCGATACGGCGATTAGGCGACCGGGGGCTTGCCGTGCTTGGTGAGCACGTCGTTGATGGCTTCGGTCATCACGTCCTGAAGGGTGCGCTCGCGATCAAGGGCGACCAACTTGAGCGCCTTCCAGGCTTCGGGACGGGCTCGAACCAAGATGCCCTTGCGCCCATCAGCTTGCCGGGCAGGGGTGCCGCTCACTGCCGCTTCGGGCTCACGGGCTGGCTCCGTCGCGCTGGCCCGCGGTTCGGTCGCGACCTCGACCGGCTTAGCGGCGAGCCTCGACCCCAGGTTTGCGAAGCTCGGCTTCTTGCTCAACGCTTTTTCCCTTCCTTGATCCCGAGTGCCCGGCGGGTCTCCTGCCACAGGTCGCTGACTTCTGAGGCCGCCGTGCTGCCGGGCTCGAATTCTCCGACCGCCTGCCCGCTCGCCAGGGCGTGAGCGAACGCGGCCCTGGTGGTGATCTGACCGGCCCACGGGGTTGCGCCCATCCCGAACAGCGCCTCGCGCGCCTCGGTCACGACATGGGCCGGCGTGATGCCTCGACGCGGCGGGGCCGAATTGATGACAGGCAGGACCGGCTTGTTGATCGCTCGGGCCATTTCGAGGGTCGCGGCAACGGCGGCGATATCGAACACCGCCGGCCGGAAAGGGATCACGGCGAGGTCTGCGACCCGGAGTGCCGCGGCGATGTCTGCCGTGTTGTGGGGCGGTGTATCGATGAAGACCCAGCCCACCCCGTCGCGCTTTGCAGCCTCGATCGTCTCAGGCAGATCGCGTGCCTCGCACTTCACGAGAACGGGCGTCTCGGCCTGCCGGAGTTCGTGCCATAGGGCGAGGCTGCCTTGCGGGTCCGTGTCGATCAGGACGGCAGGCGCGTTCGGCGCATCGGCGTAGACCGACAGGTGCGCGCAAAGCGTGCTCTTGCCGCTGCCGCCCTTCCGGCTGGTGAAAGCGATGACCTTCATGGCTGCCCACCGACGAGCGGCCCCCAGGACGTGCAATCGAGGTCAGGCGGCTGCGTGCCCTTGCTCTCGGTGCGAACACAGTAGGTCATGCGGTGTGTCCAACGATCATGGAGGCGGTAGCTCGCGCTGCTGCCGCCGCCGATGACCTCGTACCGCCATAGGTAGGCGTTCGTCATCAAGGCGATGGCACCGATGCCAACGATGGCCAGTGCGATGGCGCGCAACTCTCGTACTCCTGTACCTCGCTGCCTTCCTACCTCCGCATCGTGAAACAGAAGTAAAGCCGTTGCTCCGTTCGCCGGCACGCCCGTAATTTCATAGGTTGATAGCACCGTAGCGCCGTAAAGGACTATTGCGCTTCCGACCTATCCGCCGTAGCTTCCGATAACAGATATTCTCGGAAGTTTGAGACAGGCACGGTCGTAAGCGACGTGAGAAATTGAAGCCTCGGCTATGTCGGGGCGTGCGAGCGGGAGGACGGGCAAGATGGGCGCGGAGAACTTCGCCGAGCAGGAGCGCCTGATGCAGCGGCTTGACCGCAAGTGCCAGGAACAGACTGAGCGCGTTCGCGACATGGTCCGCGAGGCCGGGCGACCGGATCTCCTCGCCGAGTTCGACCAAAGGCTGCGGGAGAGCGATCTAGGCATCACGGGCGCCCGCTCGACCTGGCACAGCATCTCGGATGCGCAGCGGCGCTTGCTGATCCTGCTGTCCAACGGACCGGCGAGCCTTCGCCGCACGAAGGGCGCGTCCTACGACGTAGTCTCGGAGGCCGGCTCTCGGGCAACAGGTATCCGGCTCGGCACGGTCAGGAACCTCGCCCGGCGGGAACTCCTCGAATGGACCGGAGGCGCATTCGATCCAGAAGCCTCCGCCGCGCCGACCGAACGAATGGCCTTTGTCCTGAAGCACGGCCGCCCGGCGCCGGGAGCGCACTTCGACGGCTTCCGGCCATAGCTCGGACATAGGAGGAGATCGCGACGGATGAAGGCTGACACTACAATGGCCAATCCCCCGAGCCGTGCCGTCGAGGTTTCCGCCCGGTCGGGCGCGAGCCTGCCTGCGGACGCGCTCGCCTTGGTGCGGGACTATCAGCGCGCCTCGAAGGCCAAGGCCACGGTCCGCGCCTACAAATCGGATTGGGCGGCCTTCACGGCATGGTGCGACGGCCACGGCGTCTCGTCCCTGCCGGCCGCACCCGAAACGGTGGCGGCGTTCCTCTCGCATGAGGCGGCAGCCAGGCGGGCCTCGTCCACGATCGGCCGGCGGCTCGCGGCCATCGCCTACGCGCACAAGCTCGCCGGCCTGCCGGACCCCGGCGCGCACGAGACGGTGCACGCGGTCATCAAGGGTATCCGGCGCCGGCCGGACATGGAGATCCGACAGAAGACGGCTGCGACGGCCGAGGTGCTGGCGGCCATGCTCTCGCACGCTCCGCCGGGCCTCGCCGGCAAGCGGGACCGGGCCTTGCTCGGCCTCGGGTTCGCAGGTGCCTTCCGGCGGTCCGAGCTGGCCGCACTGCTGGTCTCGGACCTGACCGACCACGCCGATGGCCTGCGCGTGCTGATCCGGCGATCGAAGACCGATCAGGAGGGCAGGGGAGCGGAGAAGGCGATCCCGCACGGTCGGCACGTCCGGCCGGTGGCGCTGCTGCGGGACTGGCTCACTGCGGCCGAGATCACGGATGGCCCGGTGTTCAGGCCGGTGTCGCGGTCCGGTCGGATCAGAGCCGAGGCCCTGACGGATCGCAGCATCGGGGACATCGTGAAGCGGTATGCCGGAGCCGCGGGCTTCGATCCGGCGGCGTTCGGCGGACACAGTCTGCGCGCCGGGTTCGTGACCACGGCGGCCGAGCGTGGAGCCGATCTCGCGCGCATCATGGAAGTCTCGGGTCATCGAGACCCGCGTACCGTGCTCGGGTACGTTCGACGTGCGAACGCCTTCAAGGATCATGCAGGGAGCGGGTTCCTCTGATTTCAGTTTGCCAGCCTTAGGTTGGCATCGCATTTTACGACGATGCCGATTTGGTGAGCAACGCTGTTTCTACCCGAACGATCAACCAAATCATCCCATTGAGCCCATTCTACATTGCTCCCATAGGCTTGACGCGTGGCGTACCGGTTTTGGTTAGGCCAAGACCTTGTGCCAAGCTTCGTATGATCTCAATGGATAGGCCGCTATCTTCTCCCTGCTCGATACCTTCAATGTAGTCCTGGTTAATCCCGAGCAGTCGCGATGCATTGAATAGGGATAAGCCCATTCTGTTTCGCGCCAATGCTGCATGAATGCTGAGATTTTGAAGGAGCTTTGCCCGGCATTCTGGAAATTGTTCCATGCGAACTGCACGCTCTTATAAAATTCATAGCGAATTTGATACAACAAAATATGCTATTTACGCTCAAAATCAAGCCGCACAACTAAGCCTTTACCGCTAGTCATGTAAATTTTACGGCTAAACCGAAATAAGCTTATAACCGCCATAACTAGAGTACAAACTTACGATCAATTCGCCTAGGCCTTCTTGCAGCAAATATCTCCTTACATCGAAATAAAAATGACGCGCATTTTTAAGCACCCGTTCATAAATCAAATCTATATTTTAGATTGTCCGAGTTACGGTTGCCCATGCCATTTCAGTTGCCTTTCGCGAAGCTTGGGCGCTGGACGCACTCGTCGCGTTGGTTGACTGGGTTCAACCTCGCGTGCGTCGCCGGCCTTTGTTCAGTGTCCGCGGTCATGCTCTGGGATATGCGCGAGGACGTGATCGGCCCCCACGAGGTGGTCCAAGGGTAAAGTTAGTGCACGGTGGGCCGCTCCGCCACGGGTAGCTTGGCCGGCGGAGCTGGTCTGGCGAGCGCAGCCGGCCAAGCGGAGAAGGCTGGCATGAA
>NZ_VRUT01000243.1:0-4862 GCF_008039465.1 Methylobacterium sp. WL120
CACCCGGACAGGGCGGCCGCGCAGGCGAGCGACACCGCGAGGCGGGCCGCCCGCCGGCCGCGCCGGCCGGCATTGCGATCGACAGGAGAAGCACACACCATCATAGGCCTTCAGCCGCACCATGCTCGGCCACGCTCCGTTCGATAACAACCTGTGAACGTATCGTGGCACCCGGTACAATCTGAGAACCTGGTTAACGAACTTTGAAACCCCTGGGTCCTATCCCACCATAAGTTGCATCGATCCGGAGGCGTGGCAGAATGCGCAGACGCGCCGGCCGGCAGGCGTCGCCTCGGAATGCGGTGGGTCCGACGCGCCCCGCGACGGCGAGGCGGTCATCCGCCGGACCTCATGGTTTCCTGGTCTCGAGACGCGGTCTCAGAGCACCGGCACGCCGCGGAACTTCGCGTGCTCGGCCGGCTCCACGTGGATCACCACCACGGCGCCGGGGATCGTGGTCTCCAGCGCGTCCTCGAGCCGGTCGCAGATCTCGTGCGCCTCGCGCACGCTCATCTCGCCGGGCACGACGAGGTGGAAGTCGATGAAGGTCGCCTGACCGGCGTAGCGGGTGCGGACGTCGTGCGCCTCCAGCGCGCCCTCGCCGTGGAGCGAGATCAGCGAGCGGATCTGCCCGACCATGTCGCCGGGCGCGGCCCGGTCCATCAGGCCGTCGACGGATTCGCGGACCATCTTCCAGCCGGACCAGAGAATGTTCAGGGCGACGAGCCCCGCGACCACCGGATCGAGCACCGGGATGCCGGTCACCAGCACCAGGACCACGCCGACGAGCACGCCGCCCGAGGTGAACACGTCGGCGAGCACGTGGCGGCCGTCGGCGACCAGGGCCGGCGAGCGCCAGGCCTTGCCCCAGCGCAGCAGCGCCCACGCCCACACCGCGTTGATCGCCGTGGCGACGGCGTTGATGGCGAGGCCGATGGCGGGGGCGTCGACGGGCCTGGGCGCCAGGATGCCATAATACGCCTCGCGCAGGATCAGCAGCGACGCGACGATGATCAGCGATCCCTCGATCACCGCCGAGAAGAACTCCGCCTTGTGGTGGCCGTAGGGGTGGTCTTCGTCGGCCGGCAGCCCGGCCACCCGCAGGGCGACGAACGCACTCAGCGCCGCGACCACGTTGATGATGCTCTCGAGCGCGTCCGAGTACAGCGCGAGGCTGCCGGTGAGCCAGTAGGCGAGGAATTTCAGCCCTGTGACCGCAAGGCCGACGACGGCGCTGGCGAGGGCGGCTTTCTGGGTGCGGCTCATGGCGGGTCCGGGGAAACGACCCGGCGGCTCTAGTCGACCGCCCACCCGCAAGGCCACGGCAAAGGTTCAAGGCCACAGCACAGCTTCGAGGCTGCTGCACACCTTGCACGCCGGGGCAAGGAACTTAGCCGAAGCTATCTTGTGATCAGGCGGGGGAGGCGGCTCCGCTCGCGCGGGCGGTCTCGCGCGCCTCGCTCTGCGCCCCCCGGGCCCGCGCGTCTGCGGCCCGGCGCAGGAAGCGCCGCTTCTGCCAGCCGAACCGGGCCGCGGCGGCGAGCGCTTCGAGGCGGGTGGCCTCGCGCGCCCAGTAGCCGACGAGCTGCCCGTCGAGGGTGGTCCGCTCCGCCTGCGCCGTCATCCGTCCCTCCGCCCGCCAGGGGCTCACGCTTGGTTTCCGAGAACGCTCAACGCGGCGGGGCCGGTTCCGCGGTCTCCTCGACGACCAGCGCCTCGGCGTCGCCCTCGAAGCTGCCGGCGCCGTCGGGCACCGGGGTGGACGGCGTGCCGAAGGGCGTGCTCGGATAGGCCTGCTCGAATTTTTCGCGCGCCTCGGCCGGGTCCGCGCCCTTGAGCACGATCTGCGGCTTGCCCGGCAGAGGCCAGCGCGGGTCGGCGGGATCGCGGGGGCGCACGGCGTACCAGGGCATGGAGGCTCCGAGTCGGGAAGCAAAGCGGGATCGACGCCCGCCGTGAACGGAGGGCGGTCGGACGCGGTTCCCTGCGGGCTCCGTCGCATCGATTGCCCCCGCCCGGATTGATTCCCGGCGCGGGGCGGTGCAGGTGCCGGCCCCATGCGCGTGGACCTGTTCGACTTCGACCTGCCCGAGGCCAGCATCGCCCTCCGCCCGGCCGAGCCGCGCGGCGCCGGACGCCTGCTCGTCGTGCGCCCCGGCGGAGGCTCTCACCGCGACGAGCTGGAGGATGCGCGCGTCGCCGACCTTCCGGGCCTGCTGCGCCGGGGCGACGCCCTGGTCTTCAACGACACGCAGGTGATCCCGGCGCGCCTCCACGGCATCCGCACCCGTCCCGGCGCACCGGGCCAGCGCACGGAGGTGATGCTGCACCTGCGCGAGACGCCCGAAAGCTGGCGCGCCTTCGCGCGCCCGGCCAAGCGCCTGACGGTCGGCGACCGCATCGCCTTCGGCCGCCACGGGGCCAGCGAGCCCTGCGAACGCGGCGGCCTCGACGCGACCGTCGCGGCCAAGGGCGAGGGGGGCGAGATCACCCTGCGCTTCGACCTCGCCGGGCCGGCCCTCGACGAGGCCGTCGCCGCCGTCGGGGAATTGCCGCTGCCGCCCTACATCGCCGGCAAGCGCCCCACCGACGCACGGGACGCCACCGACTACCAGACGGTCTACGCCCGCAACCCCGGCGCCGTCGCCGCCCCCACCGCAGGCCTGCACGTCTCCGACGACCTACTGGCGCGGTGCGACGCCGCCGGGATCGGCCGCCATACGCTCACCCTGCATGTCGGGGCCGGCACCTTCCTGCCGGTCAAGGCCGAGGACACCGCCGACCACCGCATGCACGCCGAGGTCGGCATCCTGGATGCCGCGACCGCCGACGCCCTCAACGCGGTGCGGGCGGCCGGCGGACGGATCGTGGCGGTGGGCACCACCGCGCTCCGCCTGCTGGAGAGCGCCGCCGACGCGGAGGGGCGGCTCCACCCCTTCGCCGGCCCGACCGAGATCTTCATCACCCCCGGCACGCGCATCCGCGCGGTGGACGCGCTGATGACCAACTTCCACCTGCCGCGCTCGACCCTGTTCATGCTGGTCTCGGCCTTCTCCGGCCTCGACACCATGCGCGCCGCCTACGCCCACGCGATCGCGGAGGGCTACCGGTTCTACTCCTACGGCGATTCGAGCCTGCTGTTTCCCGCCCCGGTCTGATAGGGTTTTTGCCGAACGCGCCTCTTCCCATCCCTGCAAGCAGGTCGCCGAACGCGCCGATCTCTTAGACTCCGCTTCCAGACCCTCCCCGTCATCCCGGGGCGCCGAAGGCGAGCCCGGGATCCAAGAACCGCAGGTCGTGTTCCAGCCTGGCATCGTCGGCGGCTCTGGATCCCGGGCTCTGCTGCGCAGCCCCGGGATGACGGAGGGACCGGTCGAGGAGAAGGAGAGAGGTGCGATCCGAAAGCATCTGGAAGCCGTCCCCGCCATGTCCGACACAGACTTCGCCTTCGCCGTCCACGCCACCGACGGGCAAGCCCGCACCGGCGCGATCACCATGCCGCGGGGAAAAATCCGGACGCCGGCCTTCATGCCGGTCGGCACCGCCGGCACGGTCAAGGCCATGTATGCGAGCCAGGTGCGCGACCTCGGCGCCGACGTGGTGCTCGGCAACACCTACCACCTGATGCTGCGCCCCGGCGCCGAGCGGATGGCGCGGCTCGGCGGCCTGCACCGCTTCATGCGCTGGGACGGGCCGATCCTCACCGATTCCGGCGGCTTCCAGGTGATGTCGCTCTCCGCGCTGCGGAAGCTCGACGAGCAGGGCGTGACCTTCCGCTCGCATGTGGACGGCACCGCCCACCACATGTCGCCGGAGCGCTCGATCGAGATCCAGGGCCTGCTCGGCTCCGACATCCAGATGCAGCTCGACGAGTGCGTGCGCCTGCCGGCCGAGCGCGAGGCGATCGAGAAGGCGATGCGCCTGTCGCTTCGCTGGGCCGAGCGCTGCCGCACCGCCTTCGGCGAGCAGCCGGGCAAGGCGCTGTTCGGGATCGTGCAGGGCGGCGACGTGCCGGAGCTTCGGATCGAGAGCGCCCGGGCTTTGGCAGACCTCGACCTCAAGGGCTACGCGATCGGCGGCCTCGCGGTCGGCGAGCCGCAGGCGGTGATGCTCGCGATGATCGAGACGGTGGAGCCGCACCTACCGAGCACCAAGCCGCGCTACCTGATGGGCGTCGGCACGCCGGACGACCTGATGCGCTCGGTCGCGCGCGGCATCGACATGTTCGATTGCGTGATGCCGACGCGCGCCGGCCGCCACGGCCTCGCCTACACCCGCCACGGCCGGATCAACCTGCGCAACGCCCGCCACGCCGAGGACACGCGGCCGCTGGACGAGGCCTCCGCGTGCGAGGCGTCGCGCGCGTATTCCCGCGCCTACCTCCACCATCTCGTGCGCTCCGACGAGATCTTGGGGATGATGCTGCTGACCTGGAACAACCTCGCCTACTACCAGGACCTGATGGCGGGGATGCGCGTGGCGATCACGGAGGGCCGGCTCGACGCGTTCTGCGAGGAGACCCGCGCGGGCTGGGCCAGGGCCGAGCGCGACGCCGCCGGCTGAAAGCCCTTTCGCGCATCACGGATGCGCCAGCACCCGGTAGCTGCCGTCGGGGGCGTTCGCGCCCGTCTCGGCCGCCGCCTGCAGGCCCGCGACGACGCGCGCCGCCACCGGTAGGCGGTAGTGCAGGGCGTCCCAATAGTTCTCGTCGCGCGTGGTGATCGGCGAGGGTAGGCGGAAATCCACCACCACCGCCCCCCGCGCCTTGCCGATCGCGGCGACACGGCGCTTGCAGGCGGCCTCGCGCGCCCCCTCCGGCGTGCCGGCCGGCGCTTGCGCCGCCACGTGGACCGGCATGAAGG
>NZ_VRUT01000244.1:0-4695 GCF_008039465.1 Methylobacterium sp. WL120
AATCCGTCATTGACAATTTTTTAATAAAATTGAGACACTTTTGCAGACAAATCGATGCGGAGTCCGAGGTGTCATTAATCACGAAAAATGCAAATCGGAACTATAAATGCATAGCGACCGCTTTGTCAGCAATCTTAACGTTAAATCTGTCTTCAGTCCGAGCGTTTTCAGCTGATGAGCCGCTAAGTGTAAGAGTTACAGCTAGTAAACCATCTCAACCATTTGTCGAGGATGAGATTGATCTCGGCGGGGGCTTAATAGAATATTTGCTGACCGGGCAAATTCGATCGAAATTACAACGTAGATCCTACGTCTCTTCGGTTTCTCAGAATTTAATTAAGGCGAATATACCAAGCGCGGTAGCTGAATCTGGTCCTTTCACTGCTCCCTACCGAGGACCATTAGGAGTTGGTACAGTTATTGTTAATGAAACACAAGGAGACGTATATGTAATCCGCTCGGGCGGTCGCATTCAACAGTATCACGCCGGTATTGGGGCTATCGAGTTCGCTCGATCGTTGATGTCACAACGACCGTACTAGCGGCATGGCTGGAATATAATTATCATATCTATTTCAGCGTTATAGAAACGCGCCCGACATAGGTTTCCTGTCGATTGTAGTGGAAACATTACTTGTTGTGTCAAGCATGCAATTCAAAGTAATATACAAGAAATTGGCAGAAATTCACCTCAAAACAACATGCTATAACGTCGAAGAGCTGATCGCCGGCGAAGCTCTAGTGCGTTTTCGGTTTGGTGTTTGGTCCCGGCATTTGGTGGAGCGGGTTTGACCTGAAGCGACTGGGCTCGGCGAACCATGCTTTGCAGATAGCCTCGTAGGGCGTGAGACCCCGCAGGGTCTTCAGGCGGCGGCCAAAATTGTAGGCGCTCACGAAGTCGGCCAGATGGGCGCGGAGCTTGTCGTGGCTGTCATAGTGGTAACGCTTGACCGTCGCGTCCTTGATCGTGCGGTTCATTCGCTCGACCTGCCCATTCGTCCAAGGGTGCCGCGGCTTGGTCAGGCGATGGTCGATATCGTTGCGGGCACAGGCGGACTCGAAGCTGTGGGCTCGGAAGGTTTCTCCAGCTGCAATCGCCTCCTTGATGATGGATGCGGCCGAGGCAACGTTGCCGGGTGTCGTGAAGTGGGTGCCATTGTCGGTGAGCACCGTGTTCACCTTGTAGGGCACGGCCTCGATGAGATGGCGGAGGAAGTCACCCGCAACCCGCCGTGTCGCCTTCTCGTGCAACTCGACGAAGGCGAACTTGGTCGTGCGGTCGATGGCGACGAGCAGGTAGAGCCGCCCTTCCGCCGTGTGGACCTCAGCCAGATCGATGTGGAAGTAGCCGAGCGGATAAGCCTTGAAGCGCGACCGCTTGGGCTTGTCGCCGTCGACCTCCGGCAATCGGCTGATGCCGTGTCGCTGGAGGCAGCGATGAAGCGAGGAGCGGGTCAGGTGTGGGATCGTGGCCTGGAGCGCGTAGAGGCAGTCGTCGAGGGGCAGGAGTGTGTGACGCCGAAAGGCGACCACCACCGCCTCGTCCTCGGGTGACAGCACCGTCGAGCGAGGATCCTTCGGCCCCGTGCGCTGATCGGCGACCGAGGTCCGCTGCCGCCACTTGGCGACCGTCTTCTGGTTGATCCCGTAGCGCTTCGAGAGGGCCCTCAGGCTCGCTTGACTATGCTGGATCGCTCGACGGATCGCCTCCGTCGTTGTGGCGCTGCCGTGAAGAACTTGGCCCATAGCGCGTCCCTCCACTCCGACGTGAAAAGTGCACCATCAAACCCTGGGATCAAACATCTAGAGCGGGTTATGAACCTATCATCAGTCGTTCGGCTTGTTTGAACATGAGGCAGACGAAGGCGACAAGACGGAAGCCGGCCAAGGTAGTTCCGTAGCGCTCGTAATCCTTGACCAAGCGCCGGCAGCGTGTGGCCCAGGCGAAGGAGCGCTCGACGACCCAGCGCCGCGGCAGCAGCACGAAGCCGCGTTTGGCTTCCGGCGCCTTGACGACTTCCAGTGCGATCCCGTGCGCCTTCGCGGCCTCGGTTGCCCGCTGGCCGGTGTAGCCCTGATCGACGAAGGCCTTCTCGACGGTGCCGCCCGTCTCCGCCTGAACCTCGGCGGCAAGCCGGCCCGTCTCGGCCCGGTCGCCCACGTCGGCGGGGGTAACGTGCAGCGCCACCACGTGGCCGGGCGTGTCCACGGCCAGATGCACCTTCGAGCCCCGCTTGCGCTTGGCTCCGTCGTAGCCCGCCCGCTCGCCGCTCTCGGGCGACGAGCGCAGCGTCCGGCTGTCCAGGATCACCGCCGACGGCTCCGGCTCCCGATCCCCCGCCATCCGCAGCACCGCCCGCAGATCCCCGGCCACGTCGGCAAAGCGCTCCGCCGTAAGCCAACGCTGCGTCTGCTAGTAGACCGCCGCCCACGGCGGCAGATCATGCGGCATGAACCGCCAGGGCGCGCCCGTCTTCACGATGTAGCGCAGGCCGTTGAACACCTCGCGCAGTTCGTGGTCACGCTGCCCCGAACTCTCCCGCAGAAGCGCCAGATACGGTGCTACCAGCGCCCATTCCTCATCGGACACGTCGGACGAGTAGGCAGCGCGATCCAGGCTCACCCCAACCCAACGCCAAACAAAACCATCGGTTCATAACACGCTTTAGATAATTTGAGTTATCTTAAAATTATCAAAATTACTGACAGAGCTACTAAAAATAAAATTATTAGAGAAAAGCTTTTGAGGTCTGATCCGGGTGAGGATTTATTGATTTCAATAATTTTATCGTTTTTATCGATAGCCTTTATGTGCTCTCCGCCCGACCAAAGCCAATGAAAGACCACCCTGCTGTATTTAAAAAAAATAGCAACAATCATCCAAAATATTAGTTGCCATAGTTCATCAGATGACTCCGGCATTTAGTAATTAGCTCCTTTTCTTTAGAGTTCTAATAATATTATCTGTACAGTTTTTATTTATAATTTCCAATTACAGCAAACGATTATCGCCGCCGATCGGGCTTTATGATGCTACCAAAAAATGGTTGAATAACTGGATATGAGTGCCGCCGCCGGGGATGGAACGGTATCCTCAGCCACGGCACAAGACCGCTTCCCACTCTGGCAGTACTACCACGTTCTATTCACGAAAGCAGTGGATTTGGGGTGGCGAGCGCAACGTAAAGCATTGATGTAGCTTATGGATTGGATGCTGACACCAACTTTTTTCACCTGATCGAGCCCGCTACGCCCGCCATGTCCTATTCTACGTGTGTCCTGGCCTGCCCCCATTCGGTGGCCCAAGTTCGAAGTTAGTGCATCGCCGGCCGCGTGACGATGGCGGGGTGAGCGAGCGGCGCTGAGCTGCTCGGTTCCGTTGGCCAGATGATGACCTCCGGTGCAGGCGGGTGGTAGCCGAGCGACGAGTGCGGCCGGATGCTGTTGTAGTGCCTACGCCATTGCTCGATCACGACGCAGGCCTCCTTGAGGGTGTAGAACACCTCGCCGTCGAGGAGTTCATCCCGCAGCTTCGCGTTGAAGCTCTCGCAATAGCCGTTCTCCAATGGACTGCCTGGCTCGATGTAGGCGGTCTTCGAGCCGACTGCGGCAATCCAATCCTGGACCGCTTTGGCGATGAACTCCGGCCCATTGTCCGAGCGGATATGACCGGGGACCTCGCATAAGCTGAATAGGTCCGAGAGAACATCGATCACTTCGAGTGCCTTCAGCTTGCGAGATACACGGATTGCCAGATACTCGCGCGTGAACTCGCTGCGCGGTCCTTCGGTTCGTCGATCACATTTAGCATCCCGTACTTGCGCCCGTTGTGCGTGCGGTGCTCGACGAAGTCGTAGGACCAGACGTGGTCGGGTCGCTCCGGTCGCAGTCGTAGGCATGAGCCATCGTTGAGCCAGAGGCGTGCCCGCTTCGGTTGGCGAGCGGGGACCTTGAGGCCTTCCTGTCGCCAGATCCGTTCGACCCGCTTCACGTTCACCGTCCAGCCGTCGCGCCGGAGCAAGGCCGTGATCCGACGGTAGCCGTAACGGCCGTACTTGAGGGCCAACGCGATGATCGCAGCGGTCAGGGCGGCTTCGTCCTCGATCAAGACGGCGCATTTGCGCTGTGTCGAACGATGCTGGCCCAGAACACAGCAGGCGAAGCGTTCCGAGACGCCATGCTCGGCAACGACGTAATCGACACAAGCCCGGCGGCGAGCCGGGCTCAGAAGTTTCCCGAGGCTGCCTCCTTCAGGATCAGCTTCTCCAGGGTCAGGTCGGAGATTGCTCGACGGAGACGCTGGTTCACAGTCTCCAAGGACTTCAGCCGCTTGACCTGATCACCCTTCAAGCCAACGTACTCGGAACGCCAGCGGTAGTACGTGACTTCCGTCACCTCGATGGATCGGATTGCTTCAGCAACCTTGCGTCCTTGCGACACCAAGACATCGACCTGACGCAGCTTGGCGACGATCTCTTCAGCCGTATGCTTCTTCCGTCCCATAAAAATATCCTCCACATGGCTCGAAGCCATACCTCAGGGAGGACCACTTTTCAGGAGGCAGGCCATTCGAGGACCTCATGCGAAATCTGACCCGCCGGCAACGACAGCGTTGCGGACGCCGGCCGGAGCCGCGGCTGGCAATCGTCGACACGCAAAGCATCAAGTGCATCGGTGTGCGCGGGCCACGCGGCT
>NZ_VRUT01000245.1:0-4605 GCF_008039465.1 Methylobacterium sp. WL120
CGCCAGCGCCGCCGCGGTGCGCCGCCCGGAGCGGACCGCCTCGCCCGCCGCCCGCAATTCGCCGGCGAGCTCGCGTCCGTGGGCCGCCATCCAGGTGTTGTGCCAGACCAGCATCAGCACGGCGACGATCAGCACGGCGGCGTTGAGCAGGTCCTGCCCCGCGCCCTCGAACGCGTCCGAGATCTTTTCCGCGAACAGCGCGACGAGGGCGGCGCCGGCCAGGCCCCCGACGATGCCGAGGGCGACCCAGCGGCCGCGCCCGGGGATGCCGCGGGTGGCCGCCAGCACGATCGAGATGATGAGGCCCGCCTCGATGACCTCGCGGAAGGCGATGACGAAGGCTCCGATCATGCGGATATCCCGGCTTTCGCGTTGAGGAAGCGCGCGCGCTACCAGATCCAGAAGAGAAGCGCCCAGTTCGCGACCGCGAGGCCGGCTGCGGCGCCGATGCAGAGGGTGGCCGCGACCCGGCGCGGGCCGGCGGCCGACAGCCCGGCGATCCGCCAAGCCAGCCACAGGCTCCACAGGCTCGCCCCGGCGAGCAGGCCGGCGCGGACCTCGTTCACGTAGGGCAGGGCGATGCCTTCGCCACGCAGGAACGAGACCGTGAGCGCCGAGAGGCCGAGGAAGACGCCGCAGCCGGCGATCGGGATCAGCGCCTGCGTCAGGTGGTGGAACCGGGTCATCGACCACGGCCCGGCCGCGCGGGTGGCCAGCGCCACCAGCGCGGTGAGCGCCAAGCCGATCCCGAGGCAGGCGGCGCCGACGTAGGCGAGCAGCATCGCGCCGTCGAGGAGGGTGAGCACGTCGTTGTGCTCGGGGTAGTTCGTCAGCACGAACCACGGCGCCGAGGTCTCCAGCGGCCAAGTCACGCCGCGCTCGATCAGCCAGGTGGCGAGCCACTGCTTGCCGTCGACGTACCAGGGGCTCGACGACCACTGGAACGCGCCGACGGCGAGACCCATCATGCCGAACAGGATCAGCACGGTCTGGTCGAGCGACGGCTCGTCGCCGGCCACGTGCACGATCTCGTGGTTGGGCGAGCGGCGGGCGAGACGCACGGCCCCGCGATAGCCGCTGCAGCGCCCGCACATGTGGCAGGCGCCCGATCCCCGCATGGTCTTGACCGCCACGAGCGGCGCGCAGTTGAAGCCGTCGGCCCGGAGCGGCTTCGGCGAGGCGCTCCAGGCGGCGCCGTCGACCTGGAAGCTCACCGGCGCGAGCTTCGAGAGCACCGCGAACACGCCGTTGACCGGGCAGAGGTAGCGGCACCACACCCGCTTGTTGCGCCCGTAGACGGCGCCGACGAGGATCGCCGCCACGGTCGAGCCGCCAAGCACGGCGAGCACCGGCTTCGGGTAGCCGTAGACGCTGACCATCTGGCCGTAGACCGTAGTGCCGGCGAACGCCAGGAACGGCCATCCACCCCAGGTGATCCAGCGCGGCACGGCGCGGCCGAGGCTCCAGCGGCTGGCGAACTCGGTGAGCGTGCCTTCGGGGCACAGGACCCCGCACCATGCGCGGCCGGCCACCACCATGCTGACCAGCACGAACGGCCACCAGACGCCCCAGAACGCGAACTGCGCCAGCAGCGTCAGGTTCGACCAGAGGTGCGCGGAGCGGTCCGGCAGCGGCAGGAAGGCGGGCACGGCGACGAGCACGACGTAGACGCCGACCACAACCCACTGGATGCCGCGCAGCACGCCGCCGTGCCGGCGGAGCCAGTCGCCGAAGGCGGCGAGGCGTGCGTCGATCCAGGCCTCCCGGCCGGGGCTGAGGGTCGCGCCGGCCACCGGCTACTTCGCCACCGGATCCTTGGCCACCAGCGTCGCCTTCGCCTCCGGATGGAAGTCGTCGAAGACGTCGTAGCTGCCCGGATCGAGGGTGCGGAAGATGATCGACGAGGTCGAGCCGGCGGCGAGCGCCTTCTCGCGCTTCAGCTCGAGGCTTTCGAACTCCACCGGCGAGGCGCCGGTGTTCGAGATCTCCAGCTTGAAGCGGGTCTTGGCCGGAACCTCGATGATCGCGGGAAGGATCACCCCGTCCTTCATCTCGACCTTGATCACCGGCATGTCGTCGGCGCGCGCCGCGAGCGGTGCGAGGAGGAGCGCGCAGAGGGCGAGGAGGCTGGTCGCTGTCCGCATCCTCAATACGCGCCCTTCTTGCCGATGCCGGCGAAGGTGAAGTCCTGGGTGACGTCGAACGGCTTGAACCACTCGGCCACCCCGGTTTCCTTGTCGACGTGGCGGCCGAAATGCGCGTGCGGCCCGGGGGGCGCCACGGTGAGCTTCAGGCGGTAGCGCCCGGGCCCGAACAGCTTGACGTTGTCGCCGTAATGCGGGCCGTCGTTGGCGACCATGCCCATCAGCGCGCCCGCCACCTTCTGGTCGGTGGGCTTGTCGCCGTCGAGCTTCACCACCTCGAAGGTGACGGCCAGGAAGGGCACGAAGTCGCCCTCGGCGAACCCGTTGCGGTTGTCCTTGGCCGCGCGGATGTCGGCCTCGAGGTGCAGGTCGGACTGCGCCGCCGCGCGCATCATGTCGGGCGGGTCCATCTCGATCGGCTGCAGGTACACCGCCGCGACCTCGAGACCGTTCTGGGTCACGTGAGGCCCGACGGGGATCTCCTTGGCGACCGCGGAGGCGGCGAGCAGGGGAAGGGCCAGCAGGGGGAGGAGGAGACGGTGCGCGCGCATGGGGAGCATCGCATACCCGGCCGCGCCGAAATTGGAAGAGGCATGTTCGTCACATGCTCAAATCATAATCGTTCCAAACTAGCAGGATTACAGTCGAGGTTTGGAAAACTCCGCGATCCTGAAAGATGAACCGTAGATCTCGTGCGGCGAAACTCCGGCGGGTTCCTGGCCCGCCGGAGGTCTCGACTTAGAAATGGCTCGCGAGCAGCGCGACGCCGAGGACGGCGACCGTGCCGCCGAGCATGGGAGCCATGACCGTACGGCGGGTTCCGGCCGCGACCAGGCCGAGGCCGAGCCCGACGGCGTGGAGCAGGGCGGTGCCGGCGAGGAAGCCGAGTCCGTAGACGAGGCCGGAGGCGGTCTCGGGCATCTCGGCGCCGTGGGCGTAACCGTGGAAGACGGCGAAGCCGCCGACGAGGGCACCGAGCGCGGCGAGCGGCAGCCGAAGCCCGAACACCGCCGCGAGGCCGAAGGCGACGACCGAGAGGGCGATCCCGGCCTCGGCCAGCGGCAGCGCGAACCCGGCCATGCCGAGCCCCGCGCCCACCGCCATCAGCGCGAGGAAGGAGGCCGGCAGCGCCCACAGGGCCCGTCCGCCCCGCAGGCCCGCGAGCAGCCCGACCGCGACCATAGCGAGGACGTGGTCGGCCCCGCTCACCGGGTGCAGGAAGCCGTGGACGAGGCCCGCGGCCTCGCCGTGGCCGGGATGGGCGAATGCCGCCTGCGGCAGCAGGACGAGGGCGGGAAGTGCGAGGGCGGCGAGGCGCTTCATGGTGTGTCCTGACGGTAGGGTCGGATCGATCATCGAAGGGATAGGCGGCGGGCGCCAGCGGTCACCGACACCCTGGCAAAAATCACTCCATCGTCGGGGCGAGGGTCTTCACCCCCGGGACGTCCTCCCCGAGCCACGCCGCGTTCTTGGCGGTGCCGTCGAAGGTCGCGCTGGTCTTGAACAGCTCGTACTTGCCTTCCAGCGCGTAGGGCCGGCTGCGCCCGAGCAACTCGGCCACCGCCGCCTTGTCCATCGGCCGGAACGTCTTCACCGCCTCGAAGGCCTGATCGAGGTCGCGCTGGCTCTGGATGCCGGTGATCAGCACCGAGACCGGCAGGTTGAGGCCGAAATGCAAGTACTCGATCGGCTCGATCGGCGCGTCGCTCTTCAGGATGACGCCGTCGCCGAAGGTCTTCATGCCCAGCGCCGCGATGCCGTTCTGGACGAGGTAGGGCAGCACGAGGTGGCCGAACGAGCGGAAATGCGCGTCCATGACGTTGAGCGGCATCTGCACCGAATCGAACTGGAACCCGCGCTCGTGGGCGACCTCCAGCATCTGCAGGTGGATGCGCGGGTCCTTGTGGCCGGTGAAGCCGATGTAGCGCAGCTTGCCCGCCTTCTTGGCCTCGACGAAGGCCTCCATCGCGCCGCCCTCGGCGAAGACCCGGTCGGGGTCGTCGTAGCGCAGGATCTCGTGGTGCTGGACGAGGTCGATCCGGTCGGTGCGCAGGCGGTGCAGCGAGGCGTCGATCTGCTTCGTCGCCTCCTCCTTGGTGCGCCCGTCCATCTTGGACATCAGGAACACCTTGTCGCGCCGGCTGCCGTCCTGCAGCGCCGCGCCCATGCGCAGCTCGGAGCGGCCCTCGTTGTAGTCCCAGCAATTGTCCATGAAGGTGATGCCGCGCTCGATCCCCTGGTGGATCAGCCGCGTCGCCTCGTCGTCCGTCACCGCGCTCTTGCCGAGGTGGAACCCGCCCATGCCGATGGCCGAGATCTTGTCGGAATGCCGGCCGAAGGACCGGTAGAGCATCTCGCCGCGGCGCTCGCCCGGATCGGTGACGAGGGGGAGGCTCGCGGGATCGGACGGCCGGTTGCCGGGCAGGGCCGCCGGGTCGACGGCCGCGGAGGCGCCGCCACC
>NZ_VRUT01000246.1:0-4570 GCF_008039465.1 Methylobacterium sp. WL120
CCCCTTCGATCCCGCCCGCGCCGCCGAGTATCCCGCCGTCATCGGGTGCGACGAGGTCGGGCGCGGGGCCCTGTGCGGCCCGGTGGTGGTCGCAGCGGTGTGGTTCGATCCCGTCACGATCCCACCGGACCTGCTCGCCCGCCTCGACGACAGCAAGCGCCTCAAGGAGCCTTTGCGCGAGGCGCTGACGCCGCTGATCCGAGCGCATGCGCGCGTCGCGGTGGCGGCCGGCTCGCGGGCGCTGATCGACCGCGTCAACGTTCGCGTCGCGACCCTCGACGCCATGCGCCGGGCGGTGCTGAAGCTGTCCCTCGACGCGTCGGTGCTGGTCGACGGGCGGGACGCCGTCCCGGGCCTGTCGCAGCCCTGCCGCGCCATCGTCGGGGGCGACGGCGCGGTGCCGCAGATCGCCGCCGCCTCGATCGTCGCCAAGACGTTCCGCGATGGGCTGATGCGGATGCTCGCCCGGCGCCATCCGCATTACGGCTGGGAGCGCAACGTCGGCTACGGCGCCCCCGTGCACCTCGCCGGCCTGAAAGCTCACGGCCGCAGCCCGCACCACCGGCTCAGTTTTACGCGGGGGTACGGCGAGGGCGGCAGTGGGACGGGGCTTGCGGAGGATGTCGCAGCGGTGCCCGTCCCCTCTCCGTGAGACTTCGGCGATGCCGAACCTGGCACGGGTTCCCCTCTCCCCGCGTGCGGGGAGAGGCCCGGCTGCACCTTGTCGCGCAGCCGGGTAGCGCAGGCGTCGCGCAGCCGGATAGCGCAGGCGAAGCCGAAGCGGCGGTGATGGGGGGGGCGACGGATGTGGTTCCTCCGTTGCAGCCCCCTCGTCGTCGGCTGCCGCCTCGCTTTGCCGACGACGAGGTCGGCAAAGCCCTCTCCCCGCGCGCGGGGAGAGGAGATGCGCGCAAGGCGAGCGCCAGAAGCGGAAGCGTGCGAATCCTGTGCCCGAATGGGGGGAAAACGCGGCCCCTTCGCCTCCCGTCACAACAGCGAAAACTGCTCCCCCGGCTTGGCGAAAGCCGAGGCGTCGAGGGTGATGCGCGCCTTCGCGTAGCCGAGCCGCGTTTTCGCCAGGCGCATCCGCGTCGCGATCAGGTCGGCGTAGGCGCCCTCCCCGGTCATGCGCTTGCCGAAGGAGGCGTCGTATTCGCGGCCGCCGCGGGCCTGTGCGATCAGGGAGAAGACGTGACGTTGTCGCCCGGGATAGTGCTCGGCGAACCAGTCGGCGACGAGGTCCTTCAGTTCGTGTGGCAGGCGCAGCAGCACGTGGTTGGCCTCCCGCGCCCCGCAGGCGCGCGCCTCGGTCAGGATCGCCTCGATCTCGTGGTCGTTGAGCGAGGGGATGATCGGCGCGACGATCACCATCACCGGGATGCCGGCTTGGCTGAGCGCACGAATCGCCTCGAGGCGCTTGCGCGGATGCGGCGCGCGCGGCTCCATCTTCCGGGACAGCACCGGATCGAGGGTCGTCACCGAGACCGCGACCTTCACGAGGTTCCGCTCGGCCATCCCGGCGAGGATGTCGATGTCGCGGGTGACGAGGTTGGATTTCGTCACGATCCCGACGGGATGGCGCAGGCGTGCCAGCACCTCCAGCACGGCCCTTGTGATGCGGTGCTCGCGCTCGATCGGCTGGTACGGGTCGGTCGCCGTGCCGAGCGCGATGGTCTGCGCCTCGTAGCCCGGCGCCGACAGCTCGCGCTCCAGCAGGCGCGCCGCGTCCGGCTTGGCGAAGAGCTTTGTCTCGAAGTCGAGCCCGGGCGACAGGCCGGCATAGGCGTGGTTCGGCCGCGCGAAGCAGTACACGCAGCCGTGCTCGCAGCCGCGATAGGGGTTGATCGAGCGATCGAACGGGATGTCGGGCGAGGTGTTGCGCGTGATGATCCCGCGCGCCCGCTCCAGCGTCACCTCGGTCCGTCGCACCGGCCCGGGCTCGTGGGAAGGCCAGCCGTCGTCCAGGCTTTCGCGCCGGATCGCCTCGAACCGGCCGTCCGGGTTGGCGGTGGCGCCCCGTCCGCGCACCGAGTCCCGCGCCGGCGTCGTTGCGGCGAGCCGGCGTGGGCTCGATTCGAGTTCGGACACATGGCGGGGTGCGGACATCGTGATGGGGGCGCCCCGGCGTGGAAGCTGTCTACAATGGAACATAGCAGGAACGAAATCGACGGGATACGCCTCGATTTTAGGCAAGTTCTCAGCGTTTGTGGCAACCGCGCAACGCAAGCGCGTCGCGTCGCGGCCGAGCGTCCTCGCTGGCCGAAAATACGTTATGCGCGACCATGATCTCCGCCCTGGTTCTCGTCGCCGACCCCGGCGACGCCGACGCGCTCGACCGTCTGGCCGACTCCCTGGGGGCGCTCGTGGCGGGCGTCGCCGCCGGTCTCGTGGGCGATGCGGTGATCGTGGCGGCGGCGATGGACCCCGGCGTCGACACCATCGCCGACGCCACAGGTGCCAGCCTCGTGGTGATGCCGCCCGGAGCGAACCCCTGGGTCGCGGGGGCGGCTTTGGCGCGCCGCGACTGGGTCTTGTGCCTCGAGGCCGGCGACGTGCCGGGGGATGGCTGGATCCGCACCCTCGACCGGTTCGTCGGCACCGCGGGCGCCGACGCCCTCGGACGGCTGTCGCGTCCGCATGCGAGCCTCGCGACGCGGCTCGCGGTCTGGGCCGAGGCGATGGTCGGCGCCGGGGTGGCGCGGCCCGGCGACGTGGTCCGGCGCGACCGCCTCACCGAAGCCGGCACGTTCGCGCCTCGGCTGACGCCGCGCCGGCTCATCGCCCGGATCGACCGGGCGTGAGGGTCACACGGTGACGGAGGCGCCCCGGCGCAGGTGCTCGTCGAGGCGCGGCATGATCTCGACGAAGTTGCAGGGGCGGTGCCGGTAATCGAGCTGGCTCGCGAGGATGCCGTCCCAGGCGTCGCGGCAGGCGCCGGGCGACCCCGGGAGCACGAAGACGTAGGTCGCGTTGGCGACCCCCGCCGTCGCCCGCGACTGCAGCGTCGAGGTGCCGATCTTGTCGTAGGAGATGCGGTGGAACACCGCCGAGAAGCCGTCCATCCGTTTCTCGAACAGCGGCTCCAGCGCCTCCGGCGTCACGTCGCGCCCGGTGAATCCGGTGCCGCCGGTGGTGATCACCACGTCGACGCCGGGATCGCGGGTCCAGCCCTCGACCGTCTCGCGGATTGCCGAGACCTCGTCGGGCACGATGGCGCGGGCGGCGAGCGCGTGGCCGGCTGCGGTCAGCCGCTCCGCAAGGGTGTCGCCGGAGCGGTCGTCCTCCGGCCCGCGCGTGTCCGAGACGGTGAGCACCGCGATCGACAGGGGGACGAAGCTGCGGGCAGGCGTGTCGGGCATCGAACGGTCTCCGAGATGTTCGCCCGGAATATGGGCCGTCGGCGCCGATTGTCCCATCCGTCGCCGCCGTGGCGGATCGCGGGCGCGATCCGTGGTATCGGCCCGACGACATGACCGATCCCATCGAACTTCGCGGTGCTCCCATGGATGCGTCCCCCGTCCGCCTCACCAGCCTCGCCCATGGCGGCGGCTGCGGCTGCAAGCTCGATCCCGCGATCCTCCGGTCGCTGCTGGCCGACCAGCCGATCGCCGGGCCGTTCGAGCGCCTGCTCGTCGGCAACGAGACCGCCGACGACGCCGCCGTGTGGGCGCTCGACGACGGCACATGCGTCATCGCCACCACCGACTTCTTCACGCCGATGGTCGACGACCCGCGCGATTTCGGACGGATCGCCGCCACCAACGCGATCTCCGACGTCTACGCCATGGGCGGCCGCCCGATCATGGCGCTCGCCATCCTCGGGATGCCCGTCGGCAAGATCGCGCCCGAGGTCGTCGCCGAGATCCTGAAGGGCGGCGCCGCGACCTGCGCCGAGGCCGGCATCCCGATCGCCGGCGGCCACTCGATCGACACGCCCGAGCCGATCTACGGGCTCGCGGTGATCGGCATCTGCCGCCGCGAGGACGTGCGCCGCAACGCCGACGCGCGGGTCGGCGACGTGCTGATCCTGACCAAGCCGCTCGGCGTCGGCGTCTACTCCGCCGCGATCAAGCGCGACGCCCTGCCGGCGGGCGGCTACGCGGACTTCGTCGCGACGACGACGCTGCTGAACAAGGTCGGCGCCGAGCTCAGTCCCGATCCGGACGTCCACGCCATCACCGACGTGACCGGCTTCGGCCTGCTCGGTCATGGGCTCGAGTTCGCCCGCGGCGCCGGCTGCCGCCTCGCGATCGACTGGGCGGCTGTGCCGCTGCTGCCCGCGGCCGAAGCGCTCGCGCGGGACGGCTTCGTCACCGGCGCGTCCCACCGCAACTGGACCGCCTTCGGTGCCGAGGTCGCGCTGCCCGACGGTTTTCCCGAATGGGCGCGGCACCTGCTCACCGATCCGCAGACCTCCGGCGGCCTGCTCGTCGCCTGCGCGCCCGAGCGCGCCGACGCGATCCTCGCCCGCATCCGCGCCGCCGGGCATCCGGCCGCGGCGATCGTCGGGCGGGCGGAGGCGGGCGCGGCCGGCATCCGCGTCGCCCTCTGAGGCTGCACGCGGAAGGAG